>JAGHVC010000240.1 GCA_018064505.1 Candidatus Minthosoma caballi
GGTGAATATAAGCATGTTATGAGAGGTGAATATAAACATGTTATAAGAGTCGAATATAAGTATGTGAGATGAGTCGAATATAAGTATGTGAGATGAGTCGAATATAAGTATGTTATAAGAGGCGAATATAAGTATGTGATAAAAGGTGAATAAAAAAAGAGTCACCATCCAAAATTGTTTTGGATGGTGACTTAATCGTTGTATTGCTATCAACAATATTACTTCTTCTTTGTAGCAGCGTAACGACTCATGAACTTATCAACGCGACCTGCTGTGTCGACGAGCTTAGCCTTACCTGTGTAGAATGGGTGAGATGTTGAAGAAATTTCAATCTTGATTACTGGATACTCAACGCCTTCGAACACATCAGTGTCGTTAGTCTTAGCAGTTGAGCGGCTGAGGAACATATCGCCATTTGACATATCCTTGAAGATGACTGTGCGATAGTTCTCTGGATGAATACCTTGTTTCATAATTTTATTGTTGTTTACAGTTCAATAATTATTGCTGGGAACAATAAGTTAATAATCTCTATGCTTCTTGATTTCATTACCTGTCGGGGGCACTCTTTCTTAAAGCGAGTGCAAATTTACGACATTTTAGCAAACTGACAAAACAAATGGATGAATTTTGTTGTAAATGATGCGATTTTTCATAGTTTTAGTGATTTTTTATTATTAAGTGTACTCTTTTTTAAATAAAAGTCGTTAACTTTGTATGTCCAAAAGGATGTAGACTGTCGATTATGCACACTCACCGAATCGATAGTCGTGTAGAGACAGCAACAAAAAAGTTTTATTAACTTAAACAGATAATTAAAGTTATGACAAATTACAAAGATCTTGGTCTCGTAAATACTCGCGAGATGTTCAAGCGCGCCGTAGCAGGTGGTTACGCTATCCCAGCGTTCAACTTCAACACTATGGAGCAGATGCAGGCTATCGTTATGGCTGCTGTTGAGACAAAGTCACCAGTAATCATGCAGGTTTCTAAGGGTGCTCGCAACTATGCAAACGGCACAATCCTCCGCAACCTCGCAAAGGGTGCTGTAGAATATGCTAAGGAGCTCGGCTGTGAGGCTCCAGAAATCGTTCTTCACCTCGACCACGGTGATAGCTTCGAACTCTGCAAGGACTGTATCGATAACGGTTTCTCTTCAGTTATGATCGACGGTTCTCACCTCCCATACGAGGAGAATGTGGCTCTCGCAAAGAAGGTTGTTGACTACGCTCATCAGTTCGATGTAACAGTTGAGGCTGAGCTCGGAGTTCTCGCAGGTGTTGAGGACGAGGTTTCTGCAGCTGAGTCAACTTACACTAAGCCAGAAGAGGTAATCGACTTCGCTACTCGTACTGGTTGCGACTCACTCGCTATCTCTATCGGTACTTCACACGGTGCTCACAAGTTCACTCCAGCACAGTGCACACTCGTAAACGGTGTTCTTGTTCCACCACCACTCGCATTCGATGTACTCGCTGAGATCGAGCAGAAGCTTCCTGGCTTCCCAATCGTACTCCACGGTTCATCATCAGTTCCACAGGAAGAAGTTGCTACTATCAACAAGTTCGGTGGCAACCTCGAGGCAGCTATCGGTATTCCAGAGGAGCAGCTCCGCAAGGCATCTGCATCTGCTGTATGCAAGATCAACATCGACTCTGACTCTCGTCTCGCTATGACTGCTGCAATTCGTCAGTACCTCGCTGAGAACCCATCACACTTCGACCCTCGCCAGTACCTCAAGCCAGCTCGTGAGAACATGAAGAAGATGTACATCCACAAGATCGTTAATGTACTTGGTTCTGACGGCAAGCTCGCTTGCGCTCAGTAATCCAGCCAGACATCAACACATAAACAGAAAGCGTAACCCTCAGGGCTACGCTTTTTTTGTTGTTCATATCGTTAGTATTGTGTAAGCAATAACTTATAACATTTATTCTTTAGATTTTTTGAGATGTTTTTAGTCCCGTTTCTTCACTGTGTCATTGCAAGCAAAATCTCTCACCATTCCATATCAAATCTTGCTCCGTCTTTTCCTCTTCCTTAGCTTTATTAAAAGTCTCGTTATTATTGATAGCCAGTGGGTTAAAAGTTACTATATGCATGCTATCTTCATCCTTGCTCAGAGTGATGTGACGGAATGCATCGCTCACAGGCTCATCCATCATACTCGTCGCATCTAGCTTCGCCCATTGTCCATCATAAAACTCCACGCTTGAGTCAGCCGAGCCATCCACATGCACTGTGCTCACCATCACAATCACAGCCTCGCTATCATTCCTCTTCAGCAACCTCAGCTCCTTCTCCGTGCTCTTCGTCATCTGAATCTTTGCATAGGCATCCTCTAGCGTCACCATCTCGCTCACCGTCTGAAACGCATTGCGCGTCTGCATCTTCTTCGCGTTCTTCTGGTTGTCCACCATCTCCAGCTTATTATACTCGGACAGCATCGGACAAACCTCCTCAGGCATCTTCAATACAAGCTCCTTCAGAGTCTGTGCCCCCATTTCAGCCGAGCAGCAAACCGCCATCAAAGCAGACAATATAAATCCTTTTTTCATGTTGATTGCAAAATTTTATGCAAAAGTAATCAAAATAAATCATTTTATCCCTACCTTTGTATTAAATTTACATAATTCGCAATCCTTTCTAAATTCTTAATTACCTCAACACTCACAACTCCCCCTCAACTCTAACTCTCAACTCTTCATTATTCATTTTCCATTTTCATGCCCCTCCTATCAATCCTCATACTCCTCATCCCGCTCACTCTCCGTGCCCAAGAAGCCGTCGATTCAACATACCTCGCGCAGATTGACTCCCTCGTCACCGCCATGCAGCGAGAACAAGCCGTGCGCAACGCTATCACGAAATTCGAGACAAAACGCCTTCAGCGCGAGCTCCAGTTCAACACCGACGGCTTCATGCCCCTCATGCGAGGCCTTATGCTCACATGGACCGACCATGGCTTCATCACCCATTCTGGCACCCTTGCCCCTCAGAGTGATGCCCACAACTGGCGTGACTACGGCGTGGCAGGAGCCCCCCTTGCAGCCAGCTGGATCATGAAAGCAGCAGGTGTCAAGTCGCGCAGCACCACCCAGCGCATGCTCACCGCCAATGCCATGGCGTTCGCCTTCTCAGCAGGCACCACTAAGCTCCTCAAGTCCACTGTAAAGGAAACACGCCCCGATGGCACAGACGAGCACTCCTTCCCCTCGGGCCACACATCATTCGCTTTCGCCTCAGCAACCATCCTTGCGCGCGAGTATGGCTACATATCACCCTGGATTTCAGTCGGAAGCTATGCCACCGCCACTGCCACCCAGGTGCTGCGCGTGAAGCATGGCAAGCACTGGGTGAGCGACATCTACTCAGGAGCAGGCATCGGCATGGTCTCAGCCAGCCTTGCCTACTACCTCACTGACCGCATCTTTGGCACCAAAGGCATACAGACACCGCCCGAAGTGCGCCGTCGCGACATACAGCGCGTCATCCAGTTCAATGCACAGCCCTCAGGCTTCAGCTTCGTCTCAGGCACCGAGGCAGGTTCGCGCACCATCACCATCGATGGCGCCCCAGTCAAGGCATCCGCATCCCTCACGGTCGGAGCCGACCTCTCCTTTTATCTCAATCCAAACATTGCAGTCGAAGTCCTTGCACGCTCTACTATGGGCCAAGCCAAAGCCTACAACGAGCGCGTGAGCGATAATGCCGATCTTCGCGAAGCTAGCTTCGGAGCAGAGCACCTTCAGCTCTATCACTTCGATGCAGCAGCTAAATACTCTATCCCTGTGGCACTCGACAAGCGCTTCAGTGGCAGAGCCATCGTTGGAGCTCGCCAGTTCGACGCCATAACCTTCACTTCAGCCGACCAAGCCCATCAGCTCCGTCAGCCCTCACGCCTCGACTTCGAGTGCGGCCTCGGCCTCGGTTACGAAGCCATCGACAAGGAAAACTACGCCGTCGGTTTCTCCTGCGACTGGCTGCATGCATTTTCTCCCCTCATGAAAGACCGATTCAACATCTCCACCGTCTGGAAAATTTTATTCTGATTTAAGTAGGTGATCATAATTATTGTCATTTATTTTGACAAATCAGCACAAAACATTAAATTTGCACAAAAACAAATCCAATTACAACGAAAAACAGCAAAAACATGATACTATATCCCAACGCTAAAATTAACATAGGTCTCAATGTCGTAGAGCGTCGTCGCGACGGCTACCACAACCTTGAGACGGTTTTCTACCCAATCACCCTTCAGGATGCCCTCGAAGTAAAAGATATTGACCCCATCGACGCACCTCTGGGATATCAGCTCAAAGTCATGGGCACAGTGCTCGACGGCACACCCGACGACAACCTCGTAGTCAAGGCATACAAGCTACTTCAAGCCGACTACCAGCTGCCTCCAGTAAGCATAGGGCTCTATAAGCATGTACCAACAGGCGCAGGTCTCGGAGGGGGCTCAGCCGATGCAGCTTTCATGATCAAAGCCCTCAACGAGCGCTACTCGCTCTCCCTCACCGACGAGCAGATGGAACAGTACTGCACCAAGCTGGGAGCCGACTGTCCGTTCTTCATTAAGAACAAGCCAGTCTTCGCCACGGGTATCGGCAATGAATTCCATCCCCTCCAGTTGTCGCTTCGCGGCAAGATTCTCGTGTTAGTCAAGCCCGACATTTTCGTCAGTACCAAAGACGCATATTTCAAGGTCACTCCTCGCCGTCCCGAGCATAGCCTGCCCGAGCTCCTCTCACAGCCTATCGAGACATGGAAGGATAGGGTAGTCAATGACTTCGAGCCAAGCGTGTTCAGCAAATATCCCGAGATAGCCGCCATAAAAGACCGCCTCTACGACCTCGGAGCTCTTTACGCCAGCATGTCTGGCTCAGGCTCCAGCGTGTTCGGCATCTTCGACTCCCCAATCGATAATGTCGATGAAGCATTCAGCGGATGCTTCTGCAGACAAAGAGAAATGGAGTGAGAAAGGAAACGTTTTTCATTAAAATACTAATTAGGTGAGTGAAATTATTTTTATAATCAATCTCATCTAAGTCAGGTTTTGAATGATTCGTCTGAGGGCGTGTCAAAAGTCAATTAGCCAAAAAATATACTATCAAAATGTCTGCAAGATTTTTGTCGTCTCGACTTTTGACACACCCTCCAAGAACTCATTAATCATTCACTTTTCTGTGCATTTTATTATGGTGGGAAATTTGGTCAGCAAGAAATTGCCGAGATACTCGTCACTCATCACAGATACTGCTTAAACGCATGAAGATGAGAGTATTAGATGCGTGATGAGTGCTTTTTGACTCATCACCACTCGTCACACACTCATCACACCAATAACACTCAGAATTTCAGTAAACTAACATACACCCGTGACGAGTGATGAGTGTTTTAAATTTCCTTGCAGTTGACATGCCTATGTTGAAACCGAGACGAAAAGAAAAACACTCTTCACTCTTCATATCCTGGTGGAAACATACTGATATTCATTCTCTTAGAAGCATGAAGAGTGTATGAAGAGTTGAATAGCACTCTTCATACACTCAATATATTGCCATTCAAACGATTAGATTGCTATTATGAAGAGTGAAGAGTTTGTGAGTGAATTCATTTTTGCTGAGAATGCGAGCGTGCGACACTTGTCTTCACAAACATTGGCAAGTACTCTTCGCCCATTCACATAATACTCCTTCACTGAATACTGTTATTCTCTTCGTGAGAATACTATCATTCATGCCGTGCGAATAATGTCATTCATGCTGTGCGAATAATGTCATTCAAGCCGTAAGGATAAAGAAGCTTACGCCTTGCATCGTCTGTGCGTTATGCCTTGTATTGTCTGTGCGTTACGCCTTGTATCGCACAAGAGGTATCGGGCATAAGATGAAAGAGGATAAAAGCAAACAACTTATAACATTTAAGCACAAAGAACACAGAGGATTCAGAGTCTTAAATCCCTATTTGATTTAAGATATAACTCTGAGTCCTCTGTGTCCTCTGTGTTGAAAACTTCGTATGTTATCACTTAGCGTCCACAGATGCGAAGTGGGGGAGGGTCTTTTTATTCTTCTGGATAGCCTTTGTTGATGGCAGTGAGGGCATTGAGTGTCTTTGGGAAGCCGATGTATGGGAGCATGCCAGTGAGGACTGCTACCATCTCAGTCTTGCTGATCTCCATGTTCTTGCAACCTTGAGCATGGCTCTCGAGCTGTGGCTGTGCTACACCCATTGAGGCGAGGAGGCAGAAAGTGACGAGCTCACGATGCTGCATGTCGATGCCGTTGCGTGTGTAGAAGTCACCGAAGCAGTAGCTCTCAAGGAACTCTACGATGTGCTCCTGTCCCTTTGGCGCATTCTTCTCCATTTCTTCTGCTGTGCCTGCTCCGAAGATGCCGTCAATCCATTCGCGGCCTTTCTCGCGGCGGTTTTCGCATGTTGTTGTGCCTTGGTCATCGAGCGGAAGCTTGATGTCGTTGTCTTCAAACACTTCGTTCATCTCGAGCAAGAAGTCGATAACCTTTGAGAAGCCTACATAAGGCACAGCCTGATAGATGACCTCGCGAACTTCGCGTGGCTTGATGCCTACATTGAGGCACGCATCGACATATACCTTGAACTCACGCATGGCGTTGCAGCCGATTGTGGATGCGAGGATGCACATGACGCGTGTCTTCTCAAGAACTGGGCCTTCGGTGAGCTTGAGAGCTTCGTCGAATGCAAAGTTGTCGAATATCTCTGTGAGCTCTGGATCGCTCTTCAATGTGTTGACTGAATTGCGCTGTGAGAACAGCTTGCGTATCTGCTGCTTTGCGTGGTCGTTGATTTTGATTTCTTTCATGGTTATAGCTGTTTTTTGATTATTCTTTTCGCAAATGTAATGATTTTTTCATTAAGTCAAACACTTGGATGCGCTTTTTTCACTTTTTTTTGTGATTTCTTTGTGATAATTGCGGATTTTCGACCTATTAGTGTATGTTTTGGCAGGGGATTTTTGCTGCCGCATTGTTTTTTTTCGTAACTTTGCCATAAAATAAATTATATAAGTTATGGGACTTTTGAAAAAGATTTTCTCAAATAAGAAGAAGGAAGAGGAGAAGCGTAAGATGAACAAGGTGCTGAAGGTGCTGTGGATGATGACAGGCCTGATCATCTTCCTGATGTTCTTCTGCGTGTTTGCTATCTCGCAGGGATGGTTTGGCAAGCTGCCTCCGGTGTCGGATTTGCAGAACCCAATCAATAAGTATGCATCGAGAGTGTACTCTGCGGATGGGAAGCAGATTGGCACTTGGAGCTATGCGACTGAGAACCGACTGATGACGACTTACGACTCGCTGCCTGAGAATTTAGTGAAAGCGCTGGTGGCTACGGAGGATGTGAGATTCTACGACCACTCGGGCATCGACGCCAAGGCGCTGGGAAGAGCGGTGGTGAAGCGATTGATGATGGGACAGAAGTCGGCAGGCGGCGGCTCGACGCTGACACAACAGCTGGCGAAGCAGCTCTACAGCGATGTGGCTCGAGACGAGGGCAAGCGCATGATGCAGAAGCCTATCGAGTGGTTTATTGCCGTGCAGCTGGAGAGATACTACACTAAGGAGGAAATCATCACGATGTACCTGAACTACTTCGACTTCTTGTATGGCGGCGTGGGCATCAAGAATGCTGCAAAGACTTACTTCGGCAAGAAGCCTCATGAGCTGACGCTGGAGGAGTGTGCGGTGTTTGTGGGCATGTGCAAGAATCCATCGCTGTATAACCCTGTGAAGAAGTTTGACGAAAATCACAACCCTATTGCTAGCGAAAGATGCGTGGAGCGTAGAAATGTAGTGCTCATGCAGATGGAGAAGGCTGGATTCCTCTCAAAGGCTGAGATGGAGGAGGCTAAGGCTAAGCCTATCGACCTGAGCAGATTCCATGTGTCGGGACATAAGGAGGGTGTGGCGCCTTACTTCCGTGAGTATCTGCGCCGCATCATGATGGCTAAGCGTCCTGAAAGAGGCAACTATGCTTCATGGCAGGGACAGCAGTTTAACGACGACTCGATTGCGTGGGAGACTAACCCGCTGTATGGCTGGTGCAACAAGAACACGAAGAAGGACGGCTCGCACTACAATATCTACACTGACGGTCTGAAGGTGTACACTACGCTTGACACTGAGATGCAGCTGATGGCGGAGGATGCACTGTATGAGCATGTGGCTAAATATCTGCAGCCTGCATTCAACTCGCAGATCAAGCATAGCGGCAAGTCGCATCCTTACTTCGGACTGTCGCAGCAGAAAGTGAATGCCTTGATTGACCGCTACATCAGACAGAGCGAGAGATATAGAGCCATGAAGGCAGGAGGACATAGCGACGAGGAGATAATGAAGGCATTTGACGAGAAGGTGCCAATGTTGGTGTTTGAGTATGGCTCGAGCTACAGAGACTGGCAAGAGGTGGAAGTGGAGATGACTCCACGCGACTCTATCATCTACTACAAGAAGTTCCTTCGCGGCTCGGTGTGCGCTATAGATCCAAGCAACGGACATGTAAAGGCGTATGTGCCTGGCTTGAACTTCAACTACTTCCAGTTTGACAATGTGCTGGGTGGCGGCCACAGACAGGTAGGATCTACCATCAAGCCTTTGCTCTACTCACTGGCTTTGTCGAACCTTGACTTGACTCCTTGCGACCTTGTGGATGCTACGCCTAAGAACTACGGCGGATGGACTCCTAAGGGTGGCGCGCTCGGCTGGGTGCCTATGAAGACTGCGCTGGCTCACTCGAACAACCATGCTTCGGTGTATCTGCTGAACTCGCTGAAGCCACAGACTTTCATCGATTTTCTTAGCTCGCAGCTGAAGATTTCTACATATTCGTTCCAGCCTAACTTGACTATTGCTCTTGGATCGGGCGATGTGAGTGTGGGCGAGATGGCAAGCGCATATACTATCTTCCCAAGCTTTGGCGTGCATTATTCGCCTACGCTGGTGACTCGAATTGAGGACTCTGAGGGTAATGTGATTGACACTTTCACTCCTCGAATGAACGAGGTGCTCTCGAAGGAGAAGGCTTATCAGATGATATACATGCTGAAGGCTGTTATCAACGAGGGTACTGGTCGCACGCTGAGAGGAGGCGAGTTTGGATTCACTGCTGAGCTAGGCGGCAAGACTGGTACGACGAACAGCAATGCCGACGGCTGGTTTATCGGTTTCAGTCCTAAGCTCGTGGTTGCTACATGGGTGGGCGGTGAAGACCGCGATATCCACTTCACCAGCATGGCGTTTGGTCAGGGTGCAAGGGCTGCATTGCCTGTGTTTGGCAAGCTGATGAAGAAGATCTACCGCAACGGAAAGATGGGTATCAGCCAGAGCGACAAGTTTGATATTCCTTCTGACTTCGTGCCTTGCAACTCGGAGCTTCAGTCGCTGCCATCGGCAGAGGCTATACTCAACCCTGTAGAAGAGGAGGAAGTAGATATTGATGAGGGATTCTTTTAGAGTAGGGAAAAATGAATAATGAATAATGAAGAGTTGAGAGAGTAGAAGGAGTTGAGAGTTAGAGTTGAGAAGAAATTGGTGGAGCTGAGGTTAAAACAATAGAATATTATGACAAAGTTTATAGGAATCATTCCAGCAAGATATGCGTCGACAAGATTTCCTGCTAAGCCATTGGCTATGCTGGGAGGAAAGACAGTGATTGAGAGAGTTTATGGACAAGTGGTGGGCGTGCTTGACGATGCTGTGGTGGCTACAGATGATGTGCGCATAGAGGAGGCTGTGAAGGCTTTCGGTGGCAAGGTGGTGATGACAAGCACAGAACACCGAAGTGGCACTGATAGATGCTTTGAGGCGTACTGCCGTGTGAGCGGAATAGGGTATGACTCTCCGAAGTGTCCTGGGAATGATGGCTATGAGTTTTCTGCTGACGAGGTGATTGTGAACATCCAGGGCGATGAGCCTTTCATTCAACCTCAGCAGCTGAATGCGGTGAGGGATTGCTTCACTGACAAAAGCATAGACATAGCTACGCTTGTGAAGCCTTTTGTGCCTGAGGATGGATTTGGAGCTTTGGAGAATGTGAACTCGCCTAAGGTTGTGGTAAACAAGAATATGGAGGCTCTATATTTCTCTCGCAGCATAATACCTTTTACTCGCGGAAAAGATAAGAATGAGTGGCTGGCTGGACACACATACTACAAGCACATTGGCCTGTATGCTTATCGCGCTAATGTGCTGAAGCAGATTACTTCGCTACCGCAGTCGTCGCTGGAATTGGCAGAATCGCTGGAGCAGCTGAGATGGCTGGAGAATGGCTACAAGATAAAGGTGGGCATCAGCGAGATAGAGACTATAGGCATTGACACTCCAGAGGATCTGGAAAGAGCAGAAGAGTTCTTGAAGTCTATATAAGACACCTATGCAGCCACAACTTAAAACAATAAAGCCTATAATAGCTGAGCTCCCTCAGGCACAGAAGCTGGACAATGGAGTGGAGCTCAACATAGTGCCTTTGGACGACACTGAGATGCTGACGCTGAACATAGTGTTCAAAGGCGGACAGTGGGTGCAGGACAAGAATCTGCAGAGCGATTTCGCATTGTCGCAGCTTCGTTCTGGCACTCAGCACTACAGCTCGGAATATATTGAGGAGAAGCTTGATTTCTATGGAGCAAGCTTGTTCACCAGCACTAATCTGTCTTTCGGATTGGTGAGGCTGACTGCGCTCAGAAGGACTCTGGCTGATGTGCTGCCGATACTGACAGACATGCTGGTGTGCCCTGTGTATGAGCAGGAGAAACTCAACATAGCTGTGGAGGAGGGTGTGTTTGCTTACACGGTGTCGCAGCAGAAGGTGGCTGAGGTGTGCAAGCGTATGTTCTACAAAAAGGTGCTGGGCGAGGAGAATCCTGCAGCCAAATTTCCTGTGGAGAGCGACTATCGCAGCATCTGCCGAGAGGACTTACTGAGATACCACAGAAACTACTTGAGAATGGACAATGCGGTGGTGTATGCCACTGGCAAGATAGATGACGAGATTGTGAAGCTGTTGAACTGCAGCATTGGCAGCATAGAGTGCGGAGTGCATAGTTTGATTGATTATCAGTCTGCTCCGATGTTGACTGAGGCAAGAGGATGGCATGAGGATGAGCTGCAGGTGCCTTCGGTGCAGTCGGCTCTGAGAATGGGAAAGGTGATGCCAGACACGACGCATCCTGATTTTCCGGCATTGCTGCTGACAGGCACAATACTTGGTGGCTACTTTGGCAGCCGACTGATGAGTAACATCAGGGAGAGGCTGGGTTTCACTTACGGCATTGGCAGCACATTCTACCACATTCCTGGAGTGAACATTTTCATCACGGCTACGGAGACTCCACAGCAGAATGTGAAGAGATGCGTGGAGGAGATAGGGAAGGAGATTGCGGATTTGCAGTCGAAGCCTGTGACGGAGGATGAGATGGCTTTTGCCAAGAACTACATGTTGGGGCAGTTCTGCAGAAAGACAGAGGTGTCGTTTGCATTGCCTGCTGTGCTGATGTCGAAGCGAGTGCATGGGTTGACACTTGAGGATTATCTGCATGAGCAGGAGAGAATTCAGGCTCTGACTGCAGAGGATGTGATGATGGTGGCACAGAAGTATTTTGAGGACGGAAGTTTGCTGGTGAGTGCTGTGCATGGGAAGGGGTGAGAAAAATGAATAATGAATAATGAAAAATGAAGAGTGGAGGGAGTTGAGGGAAAAAGAATAATGGAAAATGAAAAGTTGAGGGGGAGTTGATATAATTATGTTAACAACATTTATTTCGCTTTCTCGAAAGAATTATGAATTAACATTAGGTTAAAAGCTGTTTAGGGGGCTAAATTTTAGATGTGTGGCTTTGTGATGTGTTGTTCGACATCCCCACGATTGTAACTGATGAATCGCAGAATGGGCGTTTTTGACCCCTTTTTTGCGATTTTTATGTTTTTATAACTTAAAAAATGTATATTGTGTGGTGATGTTACAATTATTATGATTATCTTTGTACACATTATTAAATTTAAGACCAAAAAGAAATAATAAATTAATAAATGGAAGATTCAGAAAGAATTATTAAAGTTGACATCAACGAAACGATGAAGTCAAGCTACATTGACTACTCAAT
>JAGHVC010000165.1 GCA_018064505.1 Candidatus Minthosoma caballi
ACTGAGCTCACAGTTCCTTCTGCTGTTGCTACATTTGAGGCTGCAAACAATAAGATTGCTAAGATCTCTCTCGTTGACTGCACTAAGTCTTGCAAGATTGAAGGCAACTGCCTCACTCTCGCTACTCTTCCTAAGAAGCCAGCTGGCTTGAATACTGCTTCTAAGATTAAGAAATTCACATACGCTCCACAGGCTCCATTGGCAGTTGAGGAGGCAGTTACTACTGGCAAGCTTGACCTCTCTGCACAGCTCACAGCTGTTGGCGAACTTGAGGAAGGCGAAGCAACTACAGTATTCTCATTCGTTGATGCTGAAGGCAATGCACTCGTTGAAGGCACAGACTACACAATGGAAGGCGGCGTTGCAAGCTTCAACAATGTGTTCAGCAATATTCACGCAGTGATGACTTCTGAGGCATTCCCTAAGGCTACTGATGAACTCGCATTCACTACAACAGTGTTCAGCGTTACTACTCCAGTGGCAATCAAGAATGTAGCTACAATGAATAACGGCAGCATTTACAACCTCCAGGGTGTGAAAGTTGCAGCTCCTGTCAAGGGTATCAACATCCGCGACGGAAAGAAGATCTTCGTTAAGTAATTAGCAATTCGTTAAGTAATTAACAATAACATAAAGAATAGGGAGTGCCACAGCGCACACCCTATTCTTAAAGATAAACAGAAACAACGGGCAATAATTCAATTAATTATTAACCAAAAACAAAAGTCCAAAAAATCACCAAAAAATCAAAACTTGGGCAGATGAAGAGATTGATGCACATATTCATGTCGGTAACACTTTCCATGATGATTATCCTCATGGGAAGCGGCTTGGTGACTGTGCACTGCAATCACACTGGAACAACCAAGGTAGTGACATTTGGCCAATCTGTCTGCGCGAAGAAGTGTAAGACCACTTCAAGCTGCATGGATGTCAAAGTCATTAAGCTATCTACAATGAACCAGGCTTCAAGCTCTACCCTCGAATTCAAAACGCCTGTTGTTGCTCTGCCATGGCTGATGAAGCCATTGTATGAATTAAAGGAAATTATCTTACCCCAAACAGATGTTGCGAGCATTTGTGCAAGTCCACGCTATGGGCCGCCTCGACAATATCTGAACTTAATTTGTGTTTTGCTGATTTAGATTCTTTATGTTGTTTTTAGCCTATACAAATATATAGTATATGCCACATTTACACAAAGTTAACTAAAACAGCAAATAATGAAACTTATTACATATATCTTTTCATTTGTTCTTGCGGTTCTCTTTTCGATGACTGCAGGGGCTAAGAATTCTTTTGCCTGTGAGACAGATTCATTGGATGATGATCAGATGCTGCAGGATGTGCAAGTGGTGAGCAACCGCATCGGCATGAGAAGAATGCCAGGAGCTGGCATTGGACAGATTGTGGATAAGAGCGAGTTGTTTCGTGCTGCATGCTGTAATCTGGGCGAAAGTTTTACTACCAACCCAAGCGTAGATGTGAACTACAGCGATGCTGCTACAGGTGCGCGACAAATCAAACTGCTCGGTTTGTCTGGCACTTATGTGCAGATGCTGACTGAAAACATACCAAACTTCCGCGGAGCTGCTATGCCTTTCTCATTAGGCTATGTACCAGGACCTTGGATGAAGAGCATTCAGGTTTCGAAGGGTGCTGCATCGGTGCGAAACGGATATGAGTCTATCACAGGACAAATCAATGTGCAATACCTTCAGCCAGAAGACGAAGAGGGCGTGACAGTGAATCTGTATGGCGACTCTAAAGCTCGTCTTGAAGCTAATGCTGACGGCAATGTGCATCTGAACGACCGTCTCTCTACTGAGGTGTTGCTTCACTACGAAGATAACTTCGAGAAGCACGATGAGAATAAGGACGGCTTCCTTGATAAGCCAAATGTTCGACAGTATAATCTGCAGAACCGATGGGCTTACTTAGGCAGCACATACATCTTCCACGGCGGTCTTTCCTTGTTAGGAGAGAAGCGTGAAGGCGGACAGACAGAACACGGAGGGCATGCAATGATTGATGCTAATCATGGCTTGTACAAGATTGGCATCGACACTGAGCGCTATGAGCTTTACATGAAACACGCATTTGTTCTCGACCAGTGCAACGGCACTAACCTTGCGCTGATGGCAACAGGCTCCATCCACAACATGGACGGCAACTACGGAATGCGCATGTACGATGTAGATGAGAAGAATCTCTATGCACAGTTGATGTTCGAAACAAACTTCACAAAGAAGCACAACATTTCCACTGGTCTTTCATTCAATCGTGACTATTACGACCAGTATTTCTCTCTCAGCGGCGCAGCAAACAAAACAAGAATTGTCGAGTCAGAGTCGGTCACTGGCGCGTATGCTCAGTACACCTACAATCTGAACGAAAAACTTGTTGCCATGGCAGGAGTGAGAGGAGACATCAGCTCAGAGCATGACGGTTTCTTCACGCCTCGCATGCACTTGAAATGGATGATTTCCGAACTTGTAACTCTTCGTGGAGAAATAGGCAAGGGTTACCGCTCTGCACATATCTTTGCAGAGAACAACAACCTGTTTGCTTCATCACGAGTGCTTGAGGACAACCACAAGCGCATGGAGGAAGCATGGAACTATGGTTTCAGCGCCGGCTTCAACATTCCCGTAGCAAATAAGGACATCAAGCTGAATGCAGAGTATTACTATACTAACTTCCGCAATCAGGCAGTGATCGATTTCGACACAGATCCTCACATGGTGAAGGTCTATGACTCATACGGAACGAAGAGCTATTCACATGTATTCCAGATTGATGCAACTTATCCTTTGTTCAGCGGCATCAACCTCACAGCTGCCTATCGCCGAAACATTGTGAAAGCAACCTACGGCGACGAGCTGATGACTAAGCCATTGACTAACAAGTACAAAGGACTCGTTTCGCTCGGATATAAAACTCCTCTGGGACTGTGGCAAGTGGATGTGACTCTGCAGCTGAATGGCGGCGGCAGAATGCCTAAGCCATACACAATGGCTGACGGCACTCAGTCATGGAACAACACTTTCCATTCGTACGAACAGCTGAGCGCGCAAGTCACTCGCTGGTTCCGCCATTTCTCTGTATATGTGGGTGGCGAAAACCTCACTGGCTTCAAGCAGAAGAATCCTATCATCGGCGCCAACGACCCGTGGGGCAAGCACTTTGACACCACAATGGTGTGGGGTCCTGTGCATGGCGCAATGGCGTATGGAGGTATAAGAATCAACTTTGGAAGATTGTAAAACAAAGTCATGAGACCTTCGAATCGTCAAAAACACCTAAAATAACCGAGTAAAACGGTTTCCGAAGCTCTCGAAAAAACTAAAAAAATCAAAATCTCATGAAATCATTTATCACATTCATACTCCTTTTCGTTGCCACATTGACAATCTCTGCCAAGGGCAACAACAAGCGTGTAGTTTACACTACTACACCACAGATGCACTGCCAGGGCTGCGAAGATAAGATTCAGGGCAATCTTCGCTTTGTAAAAGGCGTAAAGATTATCCAGACAAACCGCGCTCAGCAGACAGTGACAATCACATTCGACTCAACAAAGTGCACAACTAAGGATCTTGAAAAGGCATTCAAGAAAATTAAGTACACAGTGAAAGAAGTTGATCCAAACTCGCTTCCAAGCTGCTGCGCTGCAGAAGAAGGTGCTAATCACAACGAGTGCGAAGAACAAAAGAAGAAATAATTCTAATCACGCACAAAAATCATTAAAACACAAACTAATATAAGTATATTTATGAAAAAGTTTTTATTTACTATCGCATGCACACTCTTCGCTGTTTGTGCAATTGCAGAAGAGAACGACTCGATCAAGCTCGTGCTTGATTTCAATGCAAACCCTTGGGGATATGCTGTTGCTATTCCAAACGGCACAAGTTGGTCAAAGGTTAACCTGGATGACTCGCCTGCAGCTGCTTGGCTGAGCAAAAACACAGATTTCACCGCAGAGAAAGACGGTGTTAAGGCTACTATGACAGTCACTCCTACAGATCTTGACGAGACAGACTACGACAACTGCCTTTTCCACACTTACGACTACGATACTGACATGTCTGGCGACACACGCCTCACAGTGCTCCGTATGGCAATCGGTTCAACTATGAAATTCACTGCACCTCAAGGCTATCGCATGGCAAAGGTTACTTTCGACTCGTTCCGCGTATGGGCAAGTGGCGGTATTTCATTCCTGAACAACACTTGGGGACCTGATTCTGTCAAGGTTTATCAGAACAAGAACGACAAAGGAGAACTCATTTGGGAGTTATCATGCTGGGAAGGTGACGAGAAAGCGTGGAACACACCTGCATGCACTGGCACAACAATGCTTCGCAATGTTACAATCTGGCTTCTTCCACTTGGCGAAGAGGATGCCATCCAGAATGTTGCTACTGAAAAGAAGGCACTTGTAAATGTTACTCGCGCTGACGGCGTTGTTGTCCGTCGAAATGTACGCCGCGAAAATGCTGTAACAGGCCTTCCTAAGGGTGTGTACATGGTAGATGACAAGAAATACATAATCAAGTAATTTATATGAATATCAGACAATCACTCTGTCTTGCTGCCGTTGCTCTTGTGCCTATGTGCATGAGGGCATCGGCAACAATGCTTTCTTCTGCAAAAAGCGACACAGTATGCACGCAAACAATGGATAGCAGCTGCTGTGCAAATCCAGTGGAGAAGAAAGCACCCGAAACCGAATACGAAAAACTCCTGAAAAAAGGCGGCTCGTGCAACGAAGGACTCTTCACCGTGCGACACATTGAAAAAGACTGGTACTTCGAGGTGCCAGAGAATCTGCTTGGCAAATTACTGCTTAGCGTGACTCGCTTCACATCAGTTCCACAAGGATTCAGCATGTTTGGCGGCGAGGAAGTGCAGAGAAACGCCATCTACTTTGAGCTCTACAACGAAAAAACAATGTTCCTGCGCAGCTATGCACAGAGCATTGATGCTGCAGAGAACTCAAAGATGGAAGAGCTTATGCGCACAGCTACCGTTTCGCCAATCATCTACAAGTTTGATGTCGTAGGCAGAAATCCAGAGACTAAGGCTCTGCTTGTGAATGTGACCAAACTGTTTGAGACCGACACAAAGGTGGGCGGACTTACCAGCAGCGACCGCACTCAGGTGAAGCTTGGAGCTCTTCAAGCAGATAGAACAATGGTGGACACAGTACGCACCTACCCTATCAATGTTGAGGTTTCAACCATCCGCACTTACGCATCAAGCAACAGCGGCACAACTCTTGCCGACAAAACCGGATTTGTGACAATTGGGCTCAACACCTCAATCGTCAAGCTTCCAGAGGAGCCTATGCGCCCTCGTTTTGCAGATGAGCGAGTAGGATATTTCCAAGACAAAGTGACTGAGTATAGCGACGATGATGCCACAAGAGACAAGGCAATTGTGTCGCGCTATCGTCTGGTACCAAAGAATAAATCTGCCTACAAAGCAGGAAAGCTCTCCGAGCCTGAGAAGCAGATTGTTTACTACATTGATCCTGCCACTCCAAAAAAGTGGGTTAAGTATCTCAAGCAGGGCATCGACGACTGGAATGTTGCCTTCGAAGCAGCTGGCTTCAAGAATGCTATCGTGGCAAAGGAATGGCCTGAAAATGACCCTACAATGAGCGTTGACGATGCTCGTTTCTCAATGATTCGCTACTTGCCTTCAACAACAGAGAATGCATACGGCCCACGCATTGTTGACCCTCGCAGCGGTGAGATTATCGAGAGTCATGTATGCTGGTTCCACAATGTACAGCGCCTTGTGAAGAAGTGGTACATCACACAATGCGGCCCTCTCGACAAGCGCGCACAGACAATGGATCTGCCTGACGACCTCATGGGAGAACTTATCCGCTTCGTGTCAAGCCACGAGGTAGGACACTCACTCGGTCTTCGTCACAATATGATTGCAAGTTCAGCCACTCCAGTTGAGAAGCTTCGCGACAAAGCATGGGTGGAAAAATATGGCCACACAGCCAGCATCATGGACTACGCTCGTTTCAACTATGTTGCTCAGCCAGAAGACAATATCAGCACCAAGGGCCTCTTCCCACGCATCAACGACTATGATATCTGGGCAATCAAATGGGGCTATCAGTGGCGCGACGAGTTTAAGGACGCTGACACAGAGGCAAAGGCACTTCGCAAAGAAGTTACATCTAAGATTAAAGGCAACCCACGCTTGCGCTACTGCGGTGACGAAGGCAAAGGACAAGACCCTCGCTCTCAGACAGAAGACCTTGGCGACAACAGCATGAAAGCCACTGCATACGGCATCAAGAACCTACAGCGCGTGATGCAGAACATTGAGAAATGGACACATCAAGACGACGATGTGTACGAAGATCTCAGCACTATTCATAAGACCGTAAGATCACAGTTTGTTCGCTACACAGGCCATGTTCAGAAAAACATCGCAGGCATCTATACAAACAACACTCCAGGCGATCCTCGCCGTCAGATTGTGCCACGCCACCTTCAGCGCGAAGCAATTGAGTGGGTTGGCAATCAGGTCTTTGAGCCAGCACTTTGGCTCTATCCAAACTCCGTTGTTGATAAGCTCGGCATCAAGGCACATGAGGAAATCGTTGAACACCGCATGTCAATCCTTTCCTACCTTCTTGCTCCTGGCATGATGATCAACATCTACAACAATTCATTTGCCACAGACGATCCATACAATCTGCCTGAGTATCTGAATGATGTATTCGCAGCAGCTTGGAAACCACTCTCTGGCAACAACGAGCGTCTCGACATGTATCGCCGCCAGCTTGAGCGCACCTACATCGACTACATGAATGCAGCCCTCAACCCAACTGAAAAACAAGAAACTATGCAAACCACAAATGTGCGCCGCACAGATATCGCAGCATATCTTGCCCAGCACATCTCACATATAGAGAAGTTCTGCACCCAGCAGCTCACTACATGTCCTGATGGCAGCATCAACCACACACACTACACCGACCTTCTCCGCCGCCTCACAAAGATGCGCAAGGATTATCTCGGTGAAGACAAATAACACGAGGTAGTTAAAATAATAATTGTATCAATAAGTCAAAGAACGCTTGCTTTTGCAATTTTCGAGTGCAAAGGTAAGCGTTCTTTTTTTGTCAAAATGCGATTCGATGCGTTTCGATGCGATTCGATGCGATAAAGTTGAAAAAAAATCAAATTGCTTCGTTCAAACTGGACTTTTGTCATTTTTCTGCCCGTTTTGCATCAGGACAAGCCACTTAGTACCTTGACTAAAGTATGATGCAATAGATGAGTCAATGACCTGTCTCCATGATCCTCATAGCAAATAATCATTTTCAATTTTTGAAATCGAGTGAAGTTGACCAGCAGTCAATTTAACTTTGTAGAAGAAGACTCTATCTTCCCCTAACTTAATAAAGTCCCCTAATGATAGGTGTAAGTACATTTTTTCCTTTTCTGAACCATCAGGATTGGCCTCTTTGACAGTCTTGAATGACATACTGTTTACCTTGTAATAGCCATCCACAAAACCATCAACCATAGGCAAGAAATACTTGACTGCCATGAGGTTGATAGATGGGATATACTTCATATCAAAGCGTTTACCCTTTCCTTCTTCGAATGATACAAACTGACTATCTGACTTTGGTATGTAGCCTGTTAGTACACACTTTTCAGTCTTGTCAACAGAAGGGTCTGATTGATATAGATGTCCTTCTGTTTCCATCTTTATCGCCAATGGCTCCTTAGGATTCTCACCGATGCCATTCTCAACCACAAAGAAATGCTTGCGCAGTTCTGCAAGCAGCTCTTCGTTGTTACTCTCTGGATCCTCTTTGTCAAGTGCAAGGGAGAAAACCTCATCATTACCGAATGGAGTGAAAATCTTGCCGAGCGTCTGCTGAAAGTGTTCCCTCAGATAGGTCTTTGCATCCACATTAGGATGTGCTTGCATCGCATAGAACGAGTATTGTTCTGTCAGCATCCTCTGTATCTCTGTGCGGAACTTATCTCGCACCTTCTTCTTCCAAGCATCCTTCTGGAGGCTGTTGTTTCGAGCATACAAGGATATGACATAAAGGAAGTTCACATCATAGTGACAGATAAGCAATGTGTCGCGGTCGAACAAACGGTTCTCAAAGTGGCTATTTGAGAAGTGCGTTTTCTGCTTATCAGTAATCTCCACTTCATCCTTGTAACTCAGTTCCTGGTTCAACTTGGCACTGATAAAAAAGTTTGGTATCACATTGTAGCCTTCGGTTACATCATCACGCAACTTAGGAATGTTGCCAAAGTTCTTCTTATCATACTGCAATTCTTCGTCATCCCTGTCATCATTCATGAATAGGTTCAGATTCCACTGGATGACATTCCTTGCGTATGTAAACTGCTTATAAACTGATTCCTTGCCGATTTGGTTGCCTCGCTTATAATACTTCGAGTCGCCAATGTAATAGATCGGTTTATCTTCATCATGGGTTGTCAATCCCTGATAACTATACATGTGGTCGATGCGCTTGCCATCATCCTGTTCCTTCAAGCCCGCAGGAATGTTACGGTCACCAACCAATTCGTCAATGATTGCTTCAAAGACTATGTTGAAGTTCTTGACCAGCAGATATTCCTTCTGTTCTGTGCTGACATATATCTGACGGGCAGTATCAAAGAAAGCATAGCACAAATCCCACAGTTGCAGAGACTTGTCAGAGAAGTACTTATACTTTATCTGTTTTAGGCGCATCTTGCCCATGCCGTTCATATACACCTTGAATTGTCTGCCTGTGATCAACTCAAAGTTGCAGTTGATGTCAACAGGAAATCCGTAGTGTTCGCTGATGTAGTTTAAGATTGAGAAGAAAATGACAAGCAACTCTTCATCAAAGTTAATCTGCCTCTTTTTGTTGACCGGGTGCAAATATACAGCATTGCCATCTTGAATGATGGCTGTTGTGGTACCGATAGTTTTGTTCCAGTTAATCTTGTTGAAACCTGCATGGATATTACGCAGAATGTAGAAGAAGAAATCCTGGTTGTCCTTGTTAAACTGCACCAAAGACAACAGAATGTCAAGGAAGGTGTTGCTCAGATGCTTGCCTCCCTTGCCAACCTCTGCTATTTTCTTGTGATATACAATGCTGGTCTTATTTCGCTTGTCATTATGAAATACCACGATAGCACGGTATATCCATACGGCAAACTCATAGATGAAGTCCTTCTCTTGCTGAGTCAAAGGATTGTGGTTGTCGAGGTTGATTATTTCCTCGGGGCGATACTTGCCAAAGACAAGTTCCTGACCACCCACATCCTCTAACAGCACCTTCGGAAGGATAAACACACAGTCACGAACATTCTTGTCTGTATTGTAGAAATAGCCGACATAGTTCACGCTGACATAACCTTCGACATTCTCAAGAGCATCAATGCCCTTTAGAACATCTTTCACGTCAGCAGCTGCGTATTTATATTCTTCAATGATTATGCGCATAACTATTCAATCGTAAGACCAAGGTTAAGGTCTTTATTCATTCTCTTTAAGAGTCTGTGCTGACTATCTGTACCGCTCAAAACATAATAGCCATCAACCTCATAATACTTGTAAACTCCTTGATCTGCGATTTTCTTCTTCGTGATAAGAGGTAATGTCTTGTTGAGACGAGAATACATTTCTCCGAATGGCAAAGCCTTTTCAAGACCGA
>JAGHVC010000089.1 GCA_018064505.1 Candidatus Minthosoma caballi
AAGTGAGAGTAGGGTATAGCTTTCGAATTCCACACCGCCGAAAATCTTCGGTCATTACCCCATGCCGCATTAGCAAGAATATGAGGCTTGCCATTTATGTGGTAATATTCCATCACATCAATCTCCCCGTTAGATGGCCATTCGCCCCTCTCGCCAAGAGTCCTGAGCCTCCATGCTGCAAGCCATTGCAAAGCAGCATCCAAATAAAGTATAACTTAATTTATGATTCATAATTCACAATTAATCTCCACTCAACCCATTCTCAACTCTTAATTTTCACACTATTCCGGATAAATCATCTTTCTCGTCACGCCGCCATCAATAGTCACCGTTTGCCCATTCACAAACTCGTTGCCCTCCTCACACAAAAACACCGCCATCCTAGCAATATCCTCAGGTCGCCCCACACGCCCCGACGGGTGAAAATCATGATCCACCTCTCTCAGCACCTCATCCTCGTTCACATGAATCCATCCAGGAGCAATAGCATTCACCGTCACGCCATACTTAGCCATCGAAATAGCCAGCGCATGAGTCAGCGCATAAATGCCGCCCTTCGAAGCCGAATAGCCCTCAGTGCCAGCCTCGCTCATCAGATAGCGCGAAGAGCACAGATTCACGACCCTTCCATATTCGCGGTTACCATTGCCCTCGCGATGCACAGCCAGTTTTCTTGCAGTGATGAAAGCCGAGCGCAGGTTAGTGCTAATCACCTTGTCAAACTCCTCCACGCTCACCTCAGCAATAGGCTTGAATATGCCAATGCCCACATTGTTAACAACCACATCGATGTCGCCCCACATCTCAAACAGATTATCCATGCATCCCTCAAGAGCATCCTTGTCAGTCACATCCACGCAGCAGAACAAAGCCCCTGCATCCTCGGCAACCTTCGTTCCAAGTACCTTGTCCACATCGCAAAAAGCAACCCTGTCGCCCTCCTTGCAGAAAGCCTCCACCATGCTGCGCCCAATGCCATGTGCGCCTCCAGTCACAAACACTCGCCTGTTCATAAGCCAAACATAATTAATCCATTTATTTTCTTACGCCTGTGCAAATATACAAACTTTTCTTCAACATGCAACAAAAAGCCCAATGAGAATAACGGCACAAATAATTATATTAGCCCACCTTTTATTTCCATTAGAATCACCTCCATCCGAGCTGCCTCCGCAATTCTCCATACAGTTGCTAAACCATGAAAAATCTTCAAAGTCATTGTCGGAATAGCCAAAATTACTCATAAGCAATCATGTTTAAAGTTTATATTGTATATGCTCAACTTGCTAGCATTTAAGACAAGATTGAATGCAAATTTACAACTTTCTGTGTGATATTCCAAATAATTGTCCTCATCTTAACTATAATCTAAATGATGCTACAAGTTTCGTCATTTTTCTTCCTTTTCCAATGCCCCTCCTTCAAATCCCTCCAGTCACTCTCTCCCATCAAGGGGATGAGAGTGGCTTATAACCTGCATCAGTCCTCCTCCCCGCTGCATAGCCGTTGCCCGATACGCAGTAAGGCTGTTGCCCGAATCGTCTTAACGCTGTTCCCCGAAAAGCCTTAAGGCTGCTCGGGCAATCAGTATGCGGTAACTGCCGTGAAAGTCAAATCATTATGCTTGATGTCACCAAAACATCATAGTGAATATAAAGGCAATCTTACATAAATATTGCAGTTCGAGCAAAGAAATCCTGTCAATTCTTCCCGTTTTCGTATGAAATTTTGTAAATTTGCAAAAGATTGCACGCCCAAGGCTCATCATGGCGTTAAACTGAAGGGGGCAAATGAAAACAAAACGAAAAATCGATAGAAATATCATATATGGACAGACAAAGCATAATAACTTACAAGGAATCTTTTGATACCATTGCTAACTACATCACAGGTGATGATGGCAACGAACAGGTAGAGGTGTGGTTTGCTAGAGACCTTCAGTCCGTTCTTGGCTATGCACGCTGGGAGAATTTCCAGACAGCGATAGGCAGAGCTGTGGATTCATGTAAGTCGTTGAATGTTAATGTTAACGATCATTTTCGTGAGGTCACGAAAATGATACCATTAGCCAAAGGAGCACAACGCGAAATACAGGACTACATGCTCACTCGTTATGCTTGTTATTTGATTGCCCAGAATGGTGACCCAAAGAAGCCTGAGATTGCTTTTGCACAGAGTTACTTTGCTGTCCAGACACGCAAATTGGAGATTATAGAAGAGCGTCTCAACGACCTTGCACGACTGGAAACGCGCGACCGTTTGCGTTCATCCGAAAAGCAGCTTTCACGCAATATCTTCGAACGGGGTGTTGATGACCGAGGCTATGCACGCATCCGTTCCAAAGGTGACACAGCCCTCTTTGGCGGTCACACCACAGAAGATATGAAGCAACGCCTTGGCATAAAATCCACGCGTCCTCTTGCTGACTTTCTGCCAACTCTAACCATTGCTGCAAAGAATCTTGCCACAGAAATGACCAATTATAATGTGGAACAGAAAGACCTTCGAGGAGAACCTTCCATCACACGCGAGCACATCCAAAACAATGTGAGTGTTCGTGACATGTTATCTCAGCGAGGCATACAACCAGAAAACCTCCCTGCAGCCGAAGACATCAAGAAACTAGAGCGCAGAGTTGCATCAGCAGATAAGAAACTCGAAAAGGTAACCCCAAAGTTGCCAAAGAAGAAACAATAAAAACGGATGCCTATTCGTTATAATAATACACGCCCAAGGCTCATTATGGCGTTAAACTGCTGGAGTAACTAAGGTTTAACAAAAAAAGTAGAGACACAAGAAAAGAAATAAATAACTGACATATTAACATAGCAGCATCGGCTATCATTGTGGTGTTCCAGAAATGTAGGCGTAGGAAACTTATCATATCGGATAGAAACCACATCAATGATGGTTGGCTTTTTGGCATATTAGTATGCGAGAGGAAGAGCCAACATCCGCGAATAAAGATATTACGATGCCATGCGCTCCGAAAGGGGTGCGGGCATTTTTTCTTATTCGCGGATGGAGGTCCAGTAATTTTCCTACGCCTACTGCCTCGGAACACCGTAAGAAGAAGTCTGCACCTTCTTTTTGTGCCGTTCCGTAGCCATACATAGATTTGATTAGATAGTTCACATTACGATGCTGAACTAACCTAATCAACAGTCTATGGCAAAGAAAAACCAATTGTCCTACAAGGACATTGAGTCGAACTTGCGCGTGCTGAAAGATGGCCATATCGTTGCAAATAACCTTGGCTATCAGATACTAAAGGCATTCGGCAAGGGCGACCGCGAAATAGAGCGAATGAAGGATGGCAAAGGTGTTGTCAGTACCTTTGACGGTCTTTTGGTGAAGAATGAGTTCTGCTACAAAGCCTCAACGACATTGCTTCTTGCTGGTGTGCTTGAGGAGTTGAAGAACGACACGGTAGTGTTGCGAGCCAACCCGAAAATTATTGCAGTGAGCGATGGCAAGACCATTCGTGCTTATGACCTCAGGAAGAAGGATTCCTTCGAGCAGCAAGTTGCTCGTCTCTATTGCGATTTTGAGTTCTTCTATCCTCTGGCTGGGGTGGAGCGTATAGAGTATGTAGAGGAGTCGGAAGCCGACATCAAGGCAGCGGAAAAGTTGGCAAAGCTGCATGATGAGATTCGCGCTTACAATGAGTTCACGAGCGACAGCGACCTTCACGACCTCAACACCTTCATAGCGCGACTGCTGTTCTGCTTCTTTGCAGAGGACACAGGCATCTTTCCAAGCAATTCGTTTACAAGGGCAATCAAGCAGTTCACTCACGATTCCACAAACCTGAAGGAAGTGCTTGAACAACTGTTCCGCTTCATGGGTGGCAGGCCAATCCCTATGGGAATGTTGCAGACATATTGCAACAATAATTTTGCTTATGTAGGTGGTGGCTTGTTTGAGCGTGACACATACATCCCGATGCTCAGCAACAAGGCGCGTCAGATCATCATTGACAGTGGTGAGTTGGATTGGGAGAACATCAATCCAGACATCTTCGGCTCTATGATTCAGGCTGTTGTCAATCCTGATGTTCGTGCCAATCAGGGCATGCACTACACAAGCGTGCCAAACATCATGAAGGTCATCAATCCTTTGTTCCTTGACGAGTTGCGAGGAGAATACACAGCACTAAGCGAGGAGCAGGACAAGGTGAAGAAGCAGAAGGATGTGGGCATGCTCTCGCAGAGTCAGTTTCTGTCTCAGTGCAAGCCTATTGAGAAGAAGTGCCGTGCTTTGTTGCTTCGCATGTCGAAGATGAAGTTCTTCGACCCTGCTTGCGGTAGCGGTAATTTTCTTATCATCACATATAAGATGCTCCGTTTGCTTGAGATGGATATTCTTTCTCTGATAGGCAAATGCAATCCGCAAGGCTCACTCCAGTTCATTGACGGATCGGTTATTAGCATACAGCAGTTCTATGGCATTGAGTTGCTCGATTTCCCACACGAGAGTGCCATGCTCTCCCTTTGGCTGGCAGAGCATCAGATGAACAAAAAGATGCGTGAGGATTTTGGTGTGAACACAAAGGCGCTGCCTTTGAAAGAAATCACTCAGATAAAGTGCGGCAATGCTTGTAGGTTGGATTGGAATGTGGTGTGTCCGCATACTAAGGATGAGGAGGTGTATGTGTTTGGAAATCCGCCGTATTTGGGAGCGAGATTGCAAGATGAAAGTCAAAAAGCTGACATGGCTTATGTGTTTGGAAACATAAAAGGCTACAATAATTTGGATTATATAGCTTGTTGGTTTATGAAAGGAGCTAATTTCATAAATGAAACAACCGAATTAGCTTTTGTAACTACTAATTCTATCTCCCAAGGCGAACAAGTACCAATATTGTGGCCGCAAGTTTTCAAGCATGCAGTGATTCGGTTTGCTTATTCTTCTTTCAAATGGACAAACAACGCAAAATATAATGCTGGAGTAACTTGCACTATAATAGGCATGTGTGGTAAGAATAAAAAAGTTACGAAAAGTTTATTCACAGATTCCAGTAAAATCGAAACAGATTACATCAATGCGTATTTGTCAAAGGGGACGAATGTTATAGTTGAATCACGAAAAACACCTTTGGTAGAAATGGTACCTAACATACAATTTGGAAGCATGCCAAATGATGGTGGACACCTTTTGCTTACCTCTGTGGAGAGGGAATTACTGATTAACTCAGACCATAAAAGTGGAAAGTTTATACATAGGTTTTATGGTTCTGAAGAGTTTATAAACGATATAGAAAAGTATTGTTTATGGATAGAAGATTCTGAGGTTAATGAAGCTTTACAAATAGTCGAAATTAAGAAACGAGTAGATGCTTGCAGAGAAACTCGTGTTTCAAGTAAAAGAGAAGCAACAAAGAAACTTTCTATTGTTCCTTATCGTTTTGGGGAAGTAAGGCATGAGTTTACTGATAAAATTATTATGCCCCGCGTTTCTTCAGAGCGCCGTCCATACATTCCAATTGGTTTCCTTAATTCTGACGATGTTATTTCTGATTCTGCTTTTGCAATTTACGATGCACCTATACATCTTTTTGGAATAATAACTTCTCGTATTCATATGGATTGGGTTCGAACTGTAGGGGGACGATTAGAAACACGATATAGATATTCCGCAGGCCTTTGCTACAACACCTTCCCTTTTCCAAATATCTCCGATACAAAAAAACAAGAAATCGAAGATGCTGCAACCGACATTCTCCTCACACGAGAACCTTATCTCACAATAGGCAAAACCCTCGCAGACCTCTACGATCCCGACACCATGCCACCCGACCTGAAAGCTGCCCATGAGCGTCTAGACGACATCGTAGAATCCTGCTACCCTGGCTACCCATTCGCCAATGACGAAGCCCGACTGGAATGCCTCTTCAAGATGTACGAGAAAATGACCAAGAGATAAAACAAAATCAAAAACAATCGCTCTTTGAAATAATGTGGGAAAAGTTTGGTGATGTGAAGAAATATGAGTACTTTTGTAAAAAACATTGCTTATGGACAGTACCGACTCATCATCTGCGTATGATAAATACAAAGACCAGCAAGTGCCTCAAGTGATTAAGTCGCAAACGAACTGGGAAACACTACATTTCTACCAGAAATCAGATGTGCTCTATCAGATGACTTTCGTGTTTTGCAACCGATTCCTGCCACAATACGGTGACCGTACCGTTGATCAAATGGTGCAGGCTGCTCGCTCTGGCAAACAAAATATTGTGGAGGGCTCTGCCGACGGAGCAACTTCGACGGAAATGGAACTGAAACTTCTGAATGTGGCAAGAGCCAGCATACACGAATTGCGGGAAGACTATCGCGATTTCCTTATAAGTCGTCAGCTGCCTCTTTGGCAACCAGGGCATCAAAGGTTTCAGCCAATGGTGGACTTTTGTACTCCTCGCAATTCGTTGGAAGATTATCAGCCTTTCTTCAACCTTTGGTCGAGCGAAGAGATGGCAAACATAGCTCTTACTCTCTGCCACATGATTGACTCCATGATGAACAAATACATTAAAGGCAAGGAGATTCAGTTTGTGAAAGAGGGAGGAATAAAGGAGCGTATGTATGCTGTTCGAACTGGATATAGAAAAGGACAGGACGAGCGCCTTGCACAATTGGAGAAGGAAAACGCCGAGCTTAGAGCCGAGGTCGATAGGCTGAGAAGGATAATAGAGAGGATGGGTGGATAGGAACTATAGGTGCTATAGATACTATAGATACTATAGGTGCTATAGATGCTATAGGCTCTATAGGTTCTATAGAAGTGCTTTATTCCTCTGCCAAACTTTTCCCATTATTTCAAGAGCGTTCATACACATTATTATATAATATGAACGCAAACAACATTGTTGATATACGCTATCAGCAAACAGGACAATCAACAACAACAAATGCTCTTGGCATGCGAGAGATGCAGGCAAGAGTGTTTGAAGCTCGCAACAAGAAATATCTGCTTGTGAAGGCTCCGCCTGCCAGTGGCAAGTCGAGAGCCCTGATGTTCGTGGCTCTCGACAAACTGGAGAACCAAGGCATCAGGAAGGTTGTGGTGGCTGTTCCCGAGAAGAGCATTGGTCGTTCGTTTGCCAATACCGACTTGAAGAAGTTTGGTTTCTTTGCAGACTGGAGAGTTGTTCCTGCCTACAATCTTTGCGATGCGGGCGATGATGGTAGCACGGCTAAGTCGGACAGATTTGTGGAGTTCATGAAAGGCAGCAGTGCAAAGGTACTGGTGTGTGCTCATGCCACTTTGCGTAATGGCATGAAGATGATAGACGATGCTGATTTCAATGATTGTCTGTTGGCTATTGACGAGTTTCATCATACGAGTGCTGATGCAGAGTCTGGACTTGGCGACATAGTGCGAAGGATAATCAACAATACGACTGGTCACATTGTGGCAATGACTGGCAGCTACTTCCGGGGCGATGGAGTGCCTGTGCTGAGAGTGGAGGACGAGGCGAAGTTCTATCCTGTGACATATAACTACTATCAGCAGCTGAATGGATATAAGCATTTGAAAAATCTCGTGCTTGGCTATCACTTCTATCATGGCAGCTACATTGAGCATATTGGCGAGGTGCTTGACACTACGAAGAAGACTATCATACACATTCCGAATGTGAATGCCAGAGCTTCTACAGGCAAAAAGTATGACGAGACACATGATATTATGACATTGATAGGTGAGAAGGTAGGTTATGATTATAACACATGTGTATATACTCTAAAGACTAAGGATGGTAGATTGCTGAAAGTAGCTGACCTTGTGGAAGATAGTCCTAACGAGAGA
>JAGHVC010000021.1 GCA_018064505.1 Candidatus Minthosoma caballi
TTATGAATTATTAATTATGAATTAATTAAGACTATGACTAAAGGTACGGTAAGTGGCGTTATTGCCAACATGGTGACTCTTAGCGTTGACGGTCCTGTGAAGCAGGGTGAGATCTGCTACATCGAAACAGGAGGCGATCGTTTGATGAGTGAGGTCATCAAGGTTGTAGGCAGTGATGTTTATGTCCAGGTGTTTGAATCGACTCGTGGACTCAAGGTTGGTGCTCCAGCCGAATTTACAGGACACATGCTTGAGGTGCAGCTTGGTCCAGGTATGTTGTCAAAGAACTATGATGGTCTTCAGAACGACCTTGACAAAATGGATGGTGTGTTCTTGAAGCGCGGTCAGTACACAGAGCCTCTCGATGCTGAAAAAGAGTGGGATTTCACTCCAATAGCAAAAGAAGGTGATGAAGTGGAAAGTTCAGCTTGGCTTGGTGAGGTAATTGAGAACTCACAGAAGCTTAAGATTATGGTTCCTTTCCAGATGGACGGGAAAGCAAAAGTCAAGAGCATTGCAAAAGCTGGTAAATATAAGATTCATGATGTCATGGCTGTTCTCGAAACAGAGAATGGCGAAGAGATAAAGGTTGATATGGTTCAGCACTGGCCTGTTAAGTTTGCTATGACAAACTACAAACAGAAGCCACGCCCATTCAAGCTTCTTGAGACAGGTGTTCGTACTATCGACACATTCAACCCAATCGTGGAGGGTGGTACAGGCTTCATTCCTGGCCCATTCGGTACTGGTAAGACTGTGCTCCAGCATGCTATCTCAAAGCAGGCAGAAGCAGACATCGTAATCATCGCTGCTTGTGGTGAGCGTGCTAATGAGGTTGTGGAAATCTTTACAGAGTTCCCAGAACTCGTCGATCCACACACAGGCCGCAAGCTCATGGAGCGTACTATCATCATTGCCAACACTTCAAACATGCCTGTTGCAGCGCGTGAGGCATCTGTTTACACAGCAATGACAATGGCTGAGTACTACCGCTCAATGGGTCTTCGTGTTCTTCTTATGGCAGACTCAACTTCTCGTTGGGCACAGGCTCTTCGTGAGATGCCTAACCGTATGGAAGAGTTGCCAGGACCTGATGCATTCCCAATGGACCTCGGCGCCCTCATCTCTAACTTCTACGGTCGTGCGGGATATGTTTATCTCAACAACGGCGAGGTTGGCTCTATCACATTCATTGGTACTGTGTCACCAGCCGGTGGTAACTTGAAGGAACCAGTAACAGAGAATACAAAGAAGGTGGCTCGTTGCTTCTATGGTCTTGAGCAGGACCGCGCCGATAAGAAGCGCTACCCAGCGGTTAATCCAATCGATTCATATTCTAAATACCTTGAGTATCCTGAGTTTGCAGAGTATATCAAAGGCAAGATTAATGACACTTGGATTCCAAAGGTTCTCTCTTTGAAGACTCGCATGCAGCGTGGTAAGGAAATTGCAGAACAGATCAACATCCTTGGTGATGATGGTGTGCCTGTAGATTACCATGTAGTGTTCTGGAAGTCAGAAATCATTGACTATGTAATCCTCCAGCAGGATGCATTTGATGAAGTTGATGCTGTAACAAGCCTTGAGCGTCAGGAAGAGATTCTCAATCTTGTAACAGATATCTGCGAGAAGGACTTCTCGTTCGATAACTTCCTTGACTGCGTAAGCTTCTTCCGTAAGCTCATCAATGTTTGCAAGCAGATGAACTACTCTGTTTACAAGTCTGATGACTACAACAAATATGTTGAACAAATTAAAGAGATGATAAAGTAATGGCTACAGCATTCCAGAAAGTATATACAAAGATTAGCCAGATTACAAAGGCTACTTGCTCCCTCAAGGCAAAGGGAGTAGGATATGATGAGCTTGCAACTATTAATGGCAAGCTTGCTCAGGTTGTTAAGATTGCTGGCGATGATGTCACTCTTCAGGTGTTTGAGGGTACAGGCGGCATTCCTACAGATGCAGAGGTTGTGTTCCTCGGCAAGTCTCCTTCGCTCAAGGTAGGTGATCAGCTCGCTGGCCGTTTCTTCAATGCTTATGGCAACCCTATTGATGGTGGTCCTGAGATTGAAGGCAAGGAAGTAGAGATTGGTGGTCCATCGGTAAACCCTGTTCGCCGTAAGCAGCCATCAGAACTCATCGCTACAGGTATTGCAGGCATCGACCTCAACAACACGCTCGTTTCTGGTCAGAAGATACCTTTCTTCGCAGACCCTGACCAGCCATTCAACGAGGTTATGGCAATGGTAGCCCTCCGTGCAAAGGTTGACAAGATCATCCTTGGCGGCATGGGTATGACAAACGATGACTACTACTTCTTCCGCAACACATTCTCAAATGCTGGTGCTCTCGACCGCATCATTGCGTTCATGAACACTACAGAGGACCCAGCCGTAGAACGACTTCTTGTTCCTGACATGGCGCTTACTGCAGCAGAGTACTTCGCTGTTGAGAAGAACGAAAAGGTGCTCGTACTCCTCACAGATATGACATCATACGCAGACTCACTCTCTATTGTGAGCAACCGTATGGACCAGATTCCTTCAAAGGACTCTATGCCAGGCTCACTCTATTCTGACCTCGCAAAGATCTACGAGAAGGCTGTGCAGTTCCCAGAGAATGTAGGTGGTGGTTCAATCACAATCATTGCCGTAACAACACTTTCTGGTGGTGACATCACTCACGCTGTACCTGACAACACAGGTTACATCACAGAGGGTCAGCTCTTCCTCCGTCGTGATTCTGATATCGGTAAGGTTATCGTTGACCCATTCCGTTCCCTCTCTCGTTTGAAGCAGCTTGTTGCAGGAAAGAAGACTCGTAAGGATCACTCACAGGTGATGAATGCGGCTATTCGTCTTTACTCTGATGCAGCAAATGCAAAGACAAAGCTTGAGAATGGTTTCGACCTTACAGATTATGATAACCGCTGTCTTGATTTTGCTAAGGATTATGCAGGCAAGCTTCTTGCAATTGATGTCAACCTTGACACAACAGAGATGCTTGATGTGACATGGTCGCTCTTCACTAAGTACTTCAAGTTAGAGGAGGTAAATATCAAGAAGGAATTCACAGATATTTATTGGAAGTAGAGCCCCCTAACCCCCGAAGGGGGCAGCCATTCAGAACAGATAATTTTATTTGCTCTTTAACGGCAGTTGGATTATGTTCTGTCAGAAAGAATGGTTTGCAATTCGGGGATATTGCTAATAAATAAAAATGGTCATCCACCCCCAGCCGGATGGCCGCCCCCTTTGGGGGTCGGGGGGCAATATGGCAATTAAGTTTCAATACAATAAAACATCGCTTCAGCAGATTGAGAAGAACCTGAAGATGCGACAGCGCACCTTGCCTATCATTAAGAGCAAGGAGACTGCATTGCGTCTTGAGGTGAAGAAATGCAAGGAAGAGGCTGATGAATTGGACAAGAAACTGCAGAGTCAAATCGGAGGCTATGAATCCATGTATGCGCTGTGGGGCGAGTTCGACACTTCGCTTGTGGCGCTTAAGGATGTCGAGCTGGATGTTAAGAAGATTGCGGGCGTTCGCGTACCAATATTAAAGAACATTGAGCTTGAGGTAAAGCCTTTTGGTTTGTTCAGTTCGCCGAAGTGGTACTTCGATGGCATTAATCTATTGCAGGGCCTTGCCAAGACAGCCGTTGAGCGCGAGTTCGTCGTTGCCAAGCTTCATCTTCTTGATCACGCACGAAAAAAGACTACTCAGAAAGTGAATCTTTTTGAGAAAGTCCAGATTCCTGGTTTCCAGGAGGCTGTGCGCAAGATTAAGCGATTCATGGAAGATGAAGAGAACCTCTCTAAGTCTTCACAGAAAATTTTGAAGTCTCTGCAAGAAAAGCGAGCAAGAAAGGAGGTTGAGGAAGGCTTATGATTCAGAAAATGAAGAAACTCACATTCCTTGTCACAAGTAAGGAATATGATAAGTTTATCACCGACATCCGCGACCTTGGAGTGCTTCACATCGATGACTTGCAGAATGGTGTTGTCACACCAGAATTGCAAGAGTCATTAGATACATCATTGCGCTACAAAGCTGTGCTTCAGGCATTAGACTTTGCAGTTGAAACCTATACCCCAGAGAAATCATACACAGCTGAGACCCCAAGCATAGCTAAGGGACAACAGATGCTTGAGTATGTAGAGGAAAAAATCGCTGCAGAGAATTGTGTCCGCCATGAGATAGACAGCACCGAAGCTGCCATTGAGAAACTTGAACCTTGGGGCGACTTCCAGTGGGAGAGTGTCAATCAGCTTGCTGCTCAAGGCCAGAAGATGTATTTCTTCTCTGCTCCAAACAAGCTTTTCAAGGCAGAGTGGGCAGATAAGTATTTTGCAACTCCTATTAATGAGGTGAATAAGAAGGTGTACTTCGTCGCTTTCTCAGACAGTGTGCCAGACATCACAGCTGAGTTGTTAGACTTGCCGTCGAATTCTCTCTCATACTATATTAATAATAAGGCAGAGCTTGATCAGCAGCTCAAGGACATTCACGAAGAACTCCTTCGTGTGAATGCAGAAAGTCGTGACAGCATCATTGCAGCGCAGCTTGACAACGAGAACAATATCAACCTTTCTCGTGTTCAGCTCAGTAGTGAAAGCATAGCTTCTGATGCTGTAAAGCTGATGATTGGATGGTGCCTTGAAGAGAAATCGCAGTCGGTTGTTGATTATCTTGAAAAAGAGCATATTTGCTATGAGATTGCAGACCCTGCATTCGACGATAATGTGCCAATCAAGATAAAGAACGATGCGTTCAGCTCGCTCTTTGAGCCAATCTTGCGCATGTATTCTTTGCCAAACTATCATGACATAGACCCATTGCCATTGTTCGCTCCATTCTTCATGCTGTTCTTCGGCTTGTGTATGGGAGATGCTGGTTATGGCCTCATCATCGCAGGTATTGGCTTGGGAGTCATGTTTGCAAAGCCTGCATTGAAGAAATTTGGTGCTCTTGGATTGCTGCTTGGCATAATGACAATCATTTGTGGCAGTGTGACAGGCACATTCTTCGGCATCGATTTGGCAACTGTAGATTGGGAATGGATAAAGCCAGTTCAGCCATATTTTGTCAATGATACCATGAAGGAGAGCTTCTTCGGCTATTCTCCAATGATGGTGATTTCTGTGATTATCGGTCTCATTCAGGTGCTCATTGGTATGACAATGGCAGGATGCAAGGCTGTGAAGAATTACGGATTCATCTATGGCGTAGGCAAATTCTCATGGGTGACAGCATTGCTCTCGGCAGTTGTTCTTTTCGGATTGCCAATGTTTGGAGTTGAGTTGCCACAGGCAGTGCAGTATGTTCTGTATGGTCTCATAGCAATATCTGCAGTGGGCATTTATTTCCTCAACAATCCTGCAGCTTACAAGAAGAATGCAGCAATTGCTCCGCTCAGCAACCTTGGTGGAGGACTCTGGGCAACATACGGAATGTCAACAGGCCTTCTTGGCGACCTTCTCTCATACATCCGTCTCTTCGCCCTCGGTCTCACAGGCGGCGTGCTCGGTTCCGTGTTCAATACATTGGCTATGGATATGAGTCCGCAGGTGCCAGTTGTTCACGAACTCGTAATGCTCATCATCCTGCTCCTTGGACATGGCATCAATTTCGGTCTCTGTATGATATCTTCTTTCGTTCATCCAATGCGACTCACATTCGTAGAGTACTTCAAGAATGCAGAGTTTGATGGTGGCGGAAAGGAATACAGTCCGTTTAAGATTAAAAAGTAAAAAACATTAATAATTAACCCGAGGCTCTTTGCCTTGCCATCTTTGGCTCTTTTGCCCTAGTCGGTTTTATCAAGCAAAGGTAACCAGACTCCCTCCCTTCAGGGGAAGGTTGGGGTGGGTCTCAGAGGGTTGGGGTGGGTCTCTCAAAAAACAATTTAATTATGTCAGCAATTCTTTTAGCTTATGTTGGTATCGCCCTTGCGGTGGCACTTTCAGGCATTGGCTCCGCTTACGGAGTAACAATTTGTGGTAACGCAGCAATCGGTGCTTACAAGAAGAATCCATCAGCATCAGGTTCTTACATCGGTCTTGCAGCCCTTCCATCATCACAGGGTCTTTACGGTTTCGTAGGATTCTTCATCCTCAACCCACTCGTAACAAACGACATCACAATGGGTCAGGCAGCTGCAGTTCTTGGAGCAGGTCTTGCACTTGGTCTCGTAGCCCTTTTCTCTGCAATCCGTCAGTCAAAGGTTTGTGCTAACGGTATCTCAGCAATCGGTGGCGGTCACAACGCATTCGGTACAACAATGGTGCTCGCCGTATTCCCAGAGCTCTACGCTATCCTCGGTCTTCTCGTGCTCATCCTCATCGCAGGTAATATCCCAGCACTTTCTTAATTCTCGAGGACTAAGTAGGTGTTCATATATTACCAAAATCATCTTCAAAGATATCATGTAAGTAATTTTTAATACCTACTTATATAATAAAAAAGCAATAGTAAAAGCCAGGCAGAATCTCTGCTTGGCTTTTTTTTTGAAAAAAATTGCCCTTGAAAATTGAATTTTTATGAATGTGTGTCTATATTATGTTTGTAACAAATTAAAACAAGTATAATATGACAACAAGAGAAGACGAAACAGTTGGTTCAATGAGTGTGTTGAGACTTATCGAGCTCATTGCAGAATTAACAAATGATCAGGGCATAGAAGTAAATGGGCCAGCCTACAAGTATCTGAGAGAATTAGGGAAAAGACTGGACTTGACAGAAATGCAAGCAATGTTGCTGTCAGTGTTTGTAGATCAATGCGACGATTCTCGCATCAACTTCAAAGACATTGCGCGTCATTTTGATGTGCGTCCAGTCAAGATCATATCTCTCACGGGCGAAATCAATGAGCTTGTAAAGATAGGAGCCATAGTAGCTCGCAAAGATAGCGATGGCGATGTCACCTACCGCGTGCCACGCAAAGTGCTTGACAGCCTGAGAGAGGGGAGTCTCCCAAAGCCTGAAAAACTAGAGAATCTTACCATCCACGAGTTCATAGACATGGTGGACAAGTTCTTGAAACTTCGAGAGAACGATGAAATAGAAGATGAAGATTTGTACCATCAATTCACGGAGCTCATAGAAAACAATCAGAATCTGCTTTTTGCGCAGAAACTGAAGTCGTTTGGATTCCGCGGAGAAGACTTAGTTTTGTATTTAGCCATGTGCAGCCTCTTCATCAACAATCATGATGATCGCATTTGCCGCAGCGACATTCGTGACTACTTCTCTCGCAGCGACTTGCGCACCCACACCAACGAGCTGGAAGCAGGCAATCATACTCTAATGTCTGCCAAGCTCGTTGAGCACTCATGCGATGATGGTCAGATAGATTCTGAACATTGGTGCCTTACCAACTACAGCAAAGAAGAAGTTCTTTCAGAGCTTAACCTCAAAGTGCAGCGAGAAGTGCGTTCCAATCTCACGCATTACGAAGATATAGCAGAGAAAAAACTTTTCTTCAATGATCGCGTATCTAAGCAAGTCAATGAACTTCAGAATCTTCTCGAAGGAGAGCGAATGACCAGAGTCATGCAGCGCCTGAAAAACAAAGGCATGCGACGCGGATTCACATGCTTGTTCTATGGCAGCCCTGGCACAGGTAAAACAGAGACCGTGCTTCAGTTAGCAAAAAAGACTGGCAGAGACATCATGCTTGTAGATGTTCCAAGCATCCGTTCCAAGTGGGTAGGGGAGACCGAGAAGAATGTGAAGCAAGTGTTTGAGCGTTATGCTAAAATTGCCAAGAACAACAAGATGATGCCAATTCTTCTGTTCAACGAAGCAGACGCATTGCTCAACAGGCGCTGCGAAGGAGCAACAGACAGCGTAGATAAAATGGAGAATGCCATGCAGAACATTATCCTGCAAGAAATGGAAAACCTTGAAGGCATAATGATAGCAACAACCAATCTCACCGGCTCCCTCGATGCTGCGTTCGAGCGTCGCTTCCTTTACAAGATAGAGTTTGACAAGCCAACAGCAAACGAAAGCAAGCATATTTGGAAGTCCCTCATTCCTGAGCTGAAAGATGAAGATGCTCATCGCCTTGCAGCAAAATACTCATTCAGCGGTGGACAGATTGAAAACATAGCCCGCAAGCAGATAATCAACGATATTCTTTCCGACAGCGACGAGCTGAATGTGCAAACCATCGAAGAAGCTTGCGAAAACGAGCAGATTAGCAAGAGCAAAACAAGGCGCATCGGTTTCTAACCCTGCGCTTCAGCCTTCGCTTTTGCGAGAATATTCTTTCTGAGATTGTTGCACATCGGGATCAGGATGATGACCGAGACAATACCCGAAATGGCAGCGCAAGTGATAGGTATGAGCAAGTCAAAAACAATGCTCACATGCTCTTTCAGCACGATGACAGAAAACCACTTGATGAACTGCCGCCTGATAACAAGAAACGCTGGGCGCGAGAGGCGCGACACAACCTTTGGCCCCAGCTTTTTCACAGCTTGCTTAGCCAAAAAACCAAGTCCCGACTTCAGTTTCTGCACTATCGGATACTTGCCTATCATCACTCCCGATCTGTTCACCGACAGGATAGTGTCAATGCCAGTATTTGCATCGGCATCCAAATCAAGCGGCTGGCCATATAGCATCATTATTCGCTGCATAGCACGGAACACAACGCATTGGAAAACATACAGATCAATAGCGCATGCAATAATCACAATCCACATATTGTCAGGCACGGTAGTGGTGAAGAATGACACAAAGAACACGATGCTTGCATAGTGCCATCTGATAGCATTATATGCATTTTTCGCTTGCTTCTCGTTGAGCACATCCATTGGGCTGCCATCCATCGCCTTTCTTACCATCTCCTCTCTCTCCTCCGCCGTCAGTTTCTTGCAATATTTCTTTATCAGCTTGCGAATATACTTCTCCCTGTTCACATGCACATGGTGCGCCTTCAGCATGAGCGACATCAGCCACTCATACTTATCATTGAAGTATTCTATGCATTTCTTAATTTTCTCAAGCATTATTCCAGTTGTTTTAATCTCCCACAAAGTGGGCTCCTACTGTCCGCAAGGCTTTTCCTATGCAAATCTACAGCATTTATTTCACTTGACAAATTTCTCAAAAGAAGAATTGGCTTTCGTCATAGAAAAATGCCGCCTGCGCTATAAGTATTAGGCTTATAAGGTGTGAGTAGCGGTTCGTGTAAGGTATACGAAGCGGTTCATAAAGGGTGTAAGACGCGCTTCTCAAAGGGTGTGAGATTGAGGTTCCAAAAACGAAGATTGAACCACTTTTGCCCCCCTCAAATCTTTGCGCCCGTCTCGCTTGAACGCTTACGCATTGTAAGCCTTAACGCTTCTGCCCGAAAAGCGATATGGCTTCTCGGGCAGAGACTTTTCGTCCTGATTCCGACATCCCAATTGCGTTTGACTTGCAAAGACCAAGATTCCCTCCCCTTGAAAGTTTGTCCGCTTCGTTCAATAAGGAAAAAACGAAAAGTCCTTCCCTTCACTTTTTAATTCGAACACGGAACTAACGGAACAAACGGAAAGCTGAGGACATTAGATTTCGTGCGTTTCGTGTGTTCCGTGTTCGATAAACAATCTATTTTTTGAAAAAGATTTTTTTTACATGTTTTTATGGTTATTTCTTTTCTGCGCGAAGCGCATCTCAAGCATTTTTCCTCATAAAAACTTCTCTGTGTATTGCATTTGTACAGATCGAAATTCTCTGCTAAGAAATTTTCCCGATAAATATGAGTAAGCTTCCAAATTAATCCTTGTGAAACATGAAAGAACTAAAAGAATACATTTTATGTCCAATTTTCACAACAATGTATCAAAAATGACACCTAATGTTTCAAATCTTACAGCCTATACTATAAATAGTATGTAACTTTGCACCGACTTATGTTCATAGACCAAAAAGAATAGAAGAAAAGTGAAAACTGCTAATAGCAATGGGAAATATAAAGAATGGAATGAGCGACGAATCACTCCGTACTATCAGAATGTTGAACGAGACAAACGGCTTGTTTATGAGTCTTGAAATGAAAAAAA
>JAGHVC010000156.1 GCA_018064505.1 Candidatus Minthosoma caballi
ACTTGAAAACTTGAAAAATATGAAACAGAAATTCCTACCACTCCTGCTATTCACCGCACTTCTGTCGGTGAGTTGCAACACAAAAAATGACATCGTTGACCCTCTTGTCAGCACGGAGAAACTCCTGCTGCTGGGTAATGTAATCACCATTGACACCGCCACGCCCCGAGCCGAGGCCATTGTGGTGGAGAATGGACAGATTTCCTTCGTGGGATCTCAGGCAGAGGCTCGCAAGATGTGCGATGCCAAGACCATAGTGAAGGACTATGGCACGGCAAGTATCTACCCTGGATTCACCGAGGGACATACGCATGGTTCTCTGGCAGCAGCACGCTTTATGCAGGCCGACCTCACAGAAATCAATGCAAAGGTAGAAACGGTGATGGCGGACTTCGTCGAAGCCATGAAGAAGTACATGCAGGAGCATCCGGGACTGTCAATCTACAAAGGTTCGGGATGGTTAGTAAAGGATTGTGAACCCAATGCGGGGATGCTTGACGCCATCTGCCCTGATGTTCCTATGGTACTGAACTCCGAGGACGGACATTCCATGTGGCTGAACACAAAGGCATTGACGCACTTCGGCTTTGACAAAGAGGCAGTGAAGAAATATGGTGAGGACTGCATCCGCGTGGATAGCGAGGGCAATCCTACGGGCTTCATCTCTGAGAATCCTGCCATCGAGCTGCTTGATAAAATAGCACCAGACAAGAAAGAGTGCAGGGAAGGCCTCCTGATGTGGCAGCAGAAAGCATTCAGCCAAGGCATCACCGCTGTTACCGAAGCCGCAGTAGGACTGAGTAATCCTCTCGCTGAAGAGGTATATCAGGAACTGTGCGACGAAGGTGTGTGGAAGCTCCGCACCTACGCTGTCAAAATAATAGACGAGAGCGTACCCGATGAGAAGCTTGACTCAGCACTGAACCGTGTGCTTGCATTACGCAACAAATACAACAGCGAGTACTACAAGGTCACAGGCACCAAAGTCTTCATGGATGGTGTCATTGAGGCACATACCGGATGGCTGGAAGAGGAATACTCAGACGATCCAGGCTACTACGGACTGAAGCGTTGTCCTGACCCAAATCGTGTTGCCCGAATCGTAGCTTTCAACAACAAGAACGGCATGAATGTGCATTTCCACTCCATCGGTGATGCAGCTACAAACACTGCTATCAAGGGCATAGTACAAGCTCAGGCAGAGACTGGCATCAAGGACGGACGCAATGCCATAGCCCATCTGCAGATTGTCAAGCCAGAAGTATTCAAGAAGATGGCAGACAACAACATCATCCCCATCGTAGCTCCGCTGTGGTTACCTAAATATCCTGATGAATATCCTATTTATTGTAGATACATTGGCGATAGAGCAGAAACGGAGTACCCAATCAAGTCGTTCTATGATGCAGGATGCCTGGTTAACTTCCACTCCGACTATCCTGCCTCAAACTCTTTCAGCATGGCTCAGACCATATACATAGCTATTACGAGAACCTCTAAGGAGTATGGCCCAGAGACTCTCCACAACCCAGCGGAATGCATCACACGCCAGCAGGCACTCGAAGCAATGACCATCAATGTGCCTTACCAGTGGCATGAAGAGAATCGTATGGGCAGTATCACACCTGGCAAGTTAGCGAACTTCGCCATCTACGACACCGACTTCCTGCAGGCTGACCCTGATGCTATCTGGGATGCCAAAATTAAGGCCACATATGTTGATGGCAATGTAGTATATGGAGAATAATTTACGATAATTCGCGGTTTGGTTCACGATAATTCGCGTAAAAATTTTGAAAAAGAAACTATTTTTACTTACACTTGTTGCAGCAGGTACCGTTTCTTGCAGCAAATCAGACGAACTCATCAATGGAGCGCTGCCCGAGACAACACCAGAATCAAATGTCATTGACCTGCGCAGCGCAGGTAAGGAACTGCCCGGTGATGTCAGCTACGATGCCTCAAACTGCAAACCAGAAGGCTCGGAGCAGACACTGAGGTCTATTCGCTATGTCGATCCGCTGCCCATCTACTATATGGACTACTATGCCAAGGTCGATTGGGACAAATTGGAGAAGAATCCCTCGGAGCGCTATGCAGCGGCAGCCCCTGCTGCAGTGATAAACGATCTCAACAACCTGCTCTACATCAACAATCCTGTGCCCAATCCCCAAACAGCCAAGATTGGTAGTGCATGCTCAGGTTTCGTGTGTTTCAACCCCCAGGACGAACTGCTCTTCGGTCGCAACTTTGATGGCGAGTCTCCGCTGGTGGTAGTATTCGACAAGGCTGTGAATCCCGGCGAGCATAAGAATGTCATGATGACATCGCTGACATTGGGACAGTCGCTGTATGGAAACCTCACCGAATACAACGACCGAAGTTTGATCAGCGGCATCAAGGACATAAGTTTCCTGCTCCGACAACCAGCAGCCATCATGGACGGAATGAACGATGCTGGTCTGTGCTTTGCCGCCTACCAGCTGCCCTCCTTCTCTGAGGCAGAAGATGAAGACAGTTGGATGTCAACCGTTCTTCCACGCCCCTCAAGTATCGACGTCCAGAGAGGAAACAGACAGATATTCGCCACCACACTGCACAAGAGAATCCTGAGAGAGTGCGAAACGGTAGAGGATGTCGTCAAGCTCTTCAATAAGTTTGACTATACGACCTTAACACCAGATTTGAACCTGCATTGGCTTGTCGCTGATGCCCACAACGACTTCCGCTTTATTGAGATATGGAAAGGTAAGGATGGAGAATATACCATCTACACGATGGATGAGGAAGAAAGATGGGAGTACACGTATTCACCATCAGCCATGATACCTTACGAATACCGCTCCATAGAAAACTACTATATCAATATGGAGGCAAGCACCACCTTCACGAAAGACTATTGGCAGTACCGATACTCCACCAAAGCGCGTGTACACAACATGATGTCACACTATTCGCTCGTAATGAACGAGGAGGAGGCCCTGCAATGTCTCCAGTACGGAAACTACGGTATAGAATTCCGAGGCGAAACGACTGACTGGTCGTGCGTTTACAATCCCAAGAAGAGAACCGTCATGTTCAACATGCGCAACGATATGTCAAAGGTTTATTCCATCGACCTGAACAAAGACCTAAAGTAAGCTTACTCATGCTCTGGCCTGGTTGCCGACTACTCATTTACGGAGGCACAGTCTCTTACCACACTTGCAGATTTCGTGGTTAACGGCAAGGCTGGCGCACTTGTCGAAGCTCCAGCAGAGAATGAAGCCA
>JAGHVC010000077.1 GCA_018064505.1 Candidatus Minthosoma caballi
TTCCTATACTTGTAATGTTACTATTACTATTGAAATTCTTATTTTGATCCTGTTTGTGTTACAATACTTATTCCATTCTTCCGTACTTTAGCTCATCACCATTCTTGTCATATTGTTTTCTCTTCCCTGTTGGCTCTGAAGTAAGAGTGATTTTGTATACTGCTGTTCTCTGCAAACTTCTTTCGATGGAAGAGTTAAAAGCTGCCATGTGATTAGGTAGAAATCTTTCACAAATTGCTTTCATAGCATAGATCTTCTCATCTTCGTCTGTCACTTCTTCTGCAATTCCAAAAGCAATAGCTGATTGAAATTCAAGTGTGAAACTGTTGTCTTTTGGACCAACAACAGGCTTGCATTTAGTTACAGCACTCAAGCAAACTTTATTGTTTTGTTTTAATATTTCTATTTTCTTGCCTTCCTGGGCTCCGTGAAAATAAAAGCAACCGTTATCTGCTTTTGCTAATGAAAGGGGAATTGCGTAGGGAGTTCCGTCTTTTTCTGTCATACTTATTGTTATGTATGGAGCTTTTGTTAATACTTCTAATGCCCATTCTGTTGGCATTTCTCTGCTTGCTTTTCTCATGCCCTTAATGTTTTATAATTTTTCAGTTTTATATTTTGTTTAGTTTTATATTTTGCTAGCTTTATGATTTATACGCCTTTATTTTTTGCAATGTTTTTATTTTCTATGTTTTATATGTTACTATTTTTCTTGTTTCCTACCTTGAAGGGGACATTATTTTTTTATATTTTTGTTTATGTTGTTTATAATGCTGTCTATCATGTTGACGATAATTTTATTTATCAACTTATATAAGATCACCTGTTGTGCATTTACAAAAGATGATAATGATCAAGATGATGATCAAATTTGAATAGCAACATATTATAATATTATACAAGTAAAATTTGTTGTTATAAACTAATTTTTAATTTATCATAGAAAACTATAAAACTTTGAATATTTGATGACAAAGGTATAGAAACAAAATGGAACAAGAAAAATAATGGAAAAGTTTTTGAGAAATTCTTTTTGTTTACAACAATTATCATTACTTTTGCAATTGTTATAAAGAATAATGCTTGTATATTTTCATGAAATGGCTTGCGATGCTGAATATGATGAAGAGCTATGCCTAAGATGATGAAGATTAGCATTGTCATAGCAAGCAATCATAAGAAGAACATGAGAGTAGGGTAGTGGAAGATTGAGAAATGCAATTAAAGGCTTGACTCACGCATCTGTAAATCCATCCTCACGCCTCAGTAAGGTAGGATCAAACGCATTCGTTAAAGCCTCGCGCATCAGTAGCTTGCCAATACGCACAGTGTGTTAGCTAGTACTCATCCGTTAAGACAGGATAACACTCATCCCTTTAAGACGGGGCAAAACACATCTGTGAAGGCTATTTGTAAAGGCTAGACATTTCGAATCATAAAAAGTTAGCTAACACTCATCCGTTAAGACAAGACAACACTCATCCGTACTGCCAGCCAACACGCATCCGTAAAAACTAACCAATACGAGTCAGAAAAAGAAAGATAATACAAATCAGAAAAACAAAGAGAAGAATGATTACAAGAGTAAATTTCAACAACGAGAGGTTTGCGAATTATCTGGATTATGTGCCATATAATGTCACTCTAAACGAGCTGTATAAGGCAGAAACGCTTTATGCAGGGTATGATCCTGAACACCCAGAATCGTTCGACACTTGTTATGACCAGCAAGTGTACAAATACTTCCTTGAGACAGGAAAAATTCCTCCAACACCGCTTGAATCATTCTCTCGAGCAATGCACGATCATTTCATTCGTGAGGGCATCCGAGACATTGTAAATTGCTATGAAAAGACAAAAGTCGTGGCAGTGATGGGAGGCAGCGCCATGCGCCGCGATGACGATTCTTATCGTTCCATCGCCATCATCAGCAAGCGATTGACTGAAGGCGGCTCGTTGATGGTTTCCGGAGGAGGCTCAGGCGCCATGGAAGCTACAATGCTCGGCAGCTACATGGCAGGGCGCACGCTCGAAGAGCTTGACGATGCTATTTCTATCTTGAAAAAATCGCCTAAATACGGCGATGATGGTTACATGGAAGTGTCGTATATCGTGATGAAGAAGTATCCGCATATTGTTGATTATGAGAGCCTCAGCATACCAACATGGCTCTATGGCCACGAACCGACATCTCCATTCGCAACATACATCGGAAAGTTCTTTGAAAACAGTATTCGAGAAGATATCCTTCTCAGCATTTCCTTTGGAGGCATCATCTACACTCCAGGCAGCGCAGGCACAATGCAGGAAGTGTTCCAGGATGCAGTGCAAAACCATTACCTCACTCTTGGCATGGCAAGTCCAATGGTGTTTTTCAATAAAGATTTCTGGACCACTCAGATGCCAATATACCCTATGCTACAAACACTGTCAGAGAAAGGGAAGTATTCCAACTTGCTCCTTTCTCTGACAGACTCAACAGCAGAAGTAATAAATATTATTGAAGATTTTCAGCGGCAGCAGCATCAGCAATGCGGTTGCGCTCCCGCTTAGCTTTCATATCCTCAATCGTCGCATCATCCAGAATCTTAATTGCTCCTCGAGCAATGCAATCCTGTAGTTCATCATATCCGAAAGCCCTGCCTTGCACATTGAAGTCGGATATGTTGAACTCGTACTCCGTTCTCAATATGTGGCGAATCTCCTTCTGCTGAAATCTGTTGCCAGCGCACTTCTTCTTCAGCAGTTTGCCAATGTTATTTATTTCTTTCTGCGAATATTTATTTCTTCCCATAATTTATGTCAAACACGAAGCATTTAGCGCTACTTATAATTTCACGCTTTTAGCTCCACCATTATATTCAATAGACTTTCCTGCAGCATTGTGGAAATGAACATTAAACTTGCGCTCCACCTGCATGCCCTCAAACGAACCGTTGCGCTTGCCGATGGTGAGAGTGCGTGACTTGTCGTTCCACTTCATCACGATAGTGCTGTACTTGCCATTCTCATAGTTATAGTTGTCGCCCTCATCCTCATAGAGAGTGAACTCAGCGTCAGCTCCAGGGAAAATGACGATGTCGAGGTTCTTCCAGTCAGCCACATTAGCGTTCTTCACATCCTCCTTGCACATAGGCACGATGCTTCCAGCCTTTACATAGAGTGGGGAGTGGCTGATAGGAGCGTCAGCCATGACTGTTTGACCACCATCCAGCTTTTCGCCAGTCCAGTAGTCGAACCACTTAGCCCCCTCAGGAAGATACACTTCGTATGTCTTCTTAGCCGACCAGTCAGCCTTGAATCCCTCCTGATACAGAGACTTCTTGTTGTTGTCCCATCCACTTATTTCGTCTGTAACATTCGCAGTCTCAGGAGTATAGAGAGCATTCACCACAGGAGCCACGAGGAATGCCTTGCCAAACATATACTCGCGATTGTTGTTCCACACCTTCTTGTCATTCTTAAAGTCCATCACGAGAGCGCGCATGAACGAGTCGTCATTCTTGCTCACCTGCCAGCTCAAGCTGTAGATGTAAGGCATAATCTCGTAGCGCATCTTCACAGCTCCGAGAAGAGCATCATACACCGGCTCACCAGGCTCACCGTAGTGGTAAAGCTCACGATACACCTCAGTGCCATGGCTTCTCATCATAGGGCAGAAAAGACCAAACTGCATCCAGCGCACATAAAGCTCCTGATACAAAGGATTCTTCGTAGCCGTGTTATCCTGCGAGCGCCTGTTGTATGCATTAGCAAAGAATCCGCCAATGTCAGAGTTCACATTAGGATTAGCAGTCAGAGTGTAGTTCAGGCAAATAGGCACCTGCTTGCGGAAGCTGTCCCACGACGAGCTCACATCGCCGCTCCAAGTGTTAGCGCCAGTTCTCTGCTGTCCAGCAAAGTAGCTGCGAGTCAGCACAAACACACGCTTATCCTTATCCACAGCACGCTGATTCTCATACACGCCCTGCACCGAAGCCAAAGGGAACGCGTTTCTCACCGAGCGCCACGAGCCCATGATGTCCTGTCCAGTTGCAGGGTTCGAGATAGGGCGCACCTGGTCGAGATCCTTATCAGCATTCGACGAAATATGGTCAGGGTCAGTAGAGTCCATCCACCATGCATCCACGCCAGCCTTGTGCAGTCTCGACAGATTCTCCCAGTACACCTCTCTTGCCTCCTTGCTATACACATCATAGCAACGCACGCCGCTTGGGTAGTCCAAGTTAGGCGGCCAAGCAGACAAGCCGCTCTGAGGCCAAGTCTCAAAGTCATACATCAATCCCTTAGGCTGCAAAGTCTTGAAAGCCTTAGTGTTAGGTCCAAAGCTTGCCCAGATGCTGATGCTCATGTGCTTACCGAGCTTATGCACATGGTCAATCATCTGACGGTAGTTGCTGAAGTCCTCGTTCAGAAACTCCATCGCATTCCACAAATAGTTGTTGCCCCAGTACTGCCAGTCCTGAATGATGCCGTCGAAAGGCACCCCAGTCTTATAGTAAGTGTCCACCACCTCCAGCAGCTCTCTCGAAGTCTTATATCTCTCTCGGCTCTGGTGGAAACCGTAAGTCCACAGCGGCAGCATAGGCACCTTGCCAGTCAGCTTGCGCATCTCCTTGATCACGCCGTCAGCATTAGCACCATACATGAAGTAATAGTCAATCTTGCATCCCACCTGACTCTCCAGGCTCAGCTCGTTGCCATCGTCAAGTCGGGTAGGGGAGTAGTTGTCCCAATACACGCCATATCCCTTCACGCTCTGGAAGAAGTGCGCGAAGTCCTCCAGATTCGACTGAATCATCAGCCTGTGTTCGCCACGCTGGCTCATCTTCTCGTTCTGCAAAAGTCCCACGCCGTAGATAGGCTCATCCTTATCCAGCGCAAAAGCCTGCTTCACCTTATATCGTCCCTCGTCAGGACCATCTTTGATAGGAGTGAATCCCATTGTTCCCTCCTGCATCAGCACATTGCCCTTGCTGTCTGCAAAAGTCACCTTCTTCGTGCTCTTGTCCACAGTTACAGTCAGAGCCGACGAAGCGTAAGTAGTGATGTCACCATTCGTTTTCTTAGTCACCTTCACCGCCTCAGGCTTAGCAGTCACCACAAACGACAAGCCCATTTCCTTGCTTGTGTCCGGTGCCTCCTTCACCACTCTCACGGTGGTTGGCGTAAAGAATGTAATCTCTTGAGCATTCAGGCAGCATGCCGCTATTCCCGAAGCCAATAAAGCAGTTAAGATTCTCATACTCTCTTAGTTAAAAAATGATTTATGTCAGTAGTTATTGTTCCTTTGCTCAGCAATGTAGCGCAGCAATCCGCCAATCCGACGGACTGCTCCGATTCCAAAAAGTGTTCAAAGATACGAAGAATAATCCACAGCACCAAATACCACCGCACATATTTGTCTTTTTTCAAGAAAAACAAAGCGCCATCCATCTCCACCCTTCACATCGAAAAACGAGACGGGCAGACGCCTCATCGCATGCGCCTTGCAAGCCATATCGCCTCTCGGGCGTAAGCGATGAGGCGTGACGAGCGCAAACTAGTTGCCGAAAATAGGGTAGGCAACTCAGACTTTAAATAGGTTCAATGGGAATGAGTGTGAAATTTGCGCTTTGCGCGAAAAATAAAAACCCTTATCAACCCATAAAAACAATAATGTTTTCAAGGTTTTTAGAAGATTTTTCGAGGTTTTTCCTTTCAGCACGAAGTGCAAAAAAATGATCTCACAACTGCCAACGACTGGAAGATGGGTGACCTTTACACAGATGCAGGTGCTATCCTTTGGCCATACGAAATCAATAGTAATGGTAACATGCCTACTAAGTTCGACTTGGTATATCTTTCACCAAGCAAGATGGCTCTCGTTTATCCTGACGGTGGTGCATTCGACGCACTTGGCGGATGGGGCGAGGCTTCATTCTGGCGATTCAAAAAAATTAAATAAATAGACCGGGATTAACTTAGGTTTTTACAAATTGGTTTGCGAGTTGCAGAGGGCGTGATGTTTTCTGCAACTCTTTTTTTATTTTTTTCAACTTTATCGCATCGAAACGCATCGAATCGCATCGAATCGCATTTTCGTTGAAAGAAAAATTCCTAACTTTGCAGCGGAAATTAAAGAGGTAAACATTTGTGTAAGTGGAAATAAATTAGTTACTTTGCATAATATATAAATAAAGATAATGAAGAAAGTTTTTTTTCTGTTTAACATGCTGTTGGCACTTGTATTTTCCTTGATAGGATGCCAGCAGAAGGATGAGACTGGGGTGTGCCATATCGTAGGCACAATGCCTAATGATTCGTATAATGATAAGTGCATTTATCTCATTGCTGAGGATAAGCAAATCCGCGAGAGCGTGGGCATAGACTCGTGCTTTGTGAAGGATGGCAAGTTTGAGTTTACAACGACTAAGAACAAGATGGATATAAGAGCTTCACTCGCCGCATGGCTGCCAATCTGAATGAGGGACCTTTGAAGGAGTTTCTTTCTAAAATGTTTCCCGAGGAGATAAAGAATTAAGAGTTAAGAATTAAGTTATCGTTCTGAAGGACGGTTTGAACGAAGCGGAAAGAATGAGGATTTGTATGCCTAATAAACTGAAGGAGCTACTGAAGAACAGGGCTGTTGACATTAGTATATCTTTTGTCTTGGGCATTGGCGTGTTCTTTTTCTGGCTTGAGGGATTCCCGCAGGCTATGTCGTATCAGGAGCAGTATCAGCTGTTTCTGTGGACAGGTGACTATTTTGCTGAGAGCATGAGATTGCCTGGCGGACTGGCGAGGTATGTTGGCGAGTTCCTCACGCAGTTCTATTATGTGGAATGGCTCGGGGCGTTGGTTCTTGCTTTCGTATTTGTGGCTTTCCATGCTGTGGCGAGTTTATGCTTGCGCCAAGCGCTGAAGGGGTATGCAGCTTCGGTTGCCTTGATTCCTGTTGTGCTGCTTCTCATGATGATGGGCGACGAATGTGTCTTGCTGAGCTATCCTGTTGCATTGATTGTGGCTATGGCGGTGGCATTGATTCTTGGAAAGGCTAACAGGCTTGTGGATCTTGCTGTTGTGCCGCTGCTGTTCTGGCTCGTTGGCCCTGCTGTGTGGCTCTATGTGGCGCTGAGAGGTGCGGTTTTAGGAGTGAAGAAGTATGGCTGGCTGGCGTTGCCTGCACTGTATTTGTTCCTCATTCAGGAGCTGTCTTATCATTTCCTGCTGCAGCAATGGTCATTGGCAGAAGCTTTGCTTGGCATGAACTATATGCGCTTCCCAGAGTATGATCGCTGGCAGATTGTGTATGTGCCTGCTGCGATTGCTGCGCTGGTGTGGGTGAGCAAGGCAATAGTTGTGAAAGAAACGAAGATGGTCATGTCTCTCGTCCTTTGCTGTGCAATTTGTGTGGGTGGCTGGTTTGCAATTAGCAATGCGTATGATAAAGGTAAATATGAACTGATAAAACAGGATTATCTCATCCGCAATGAACGATGGAATGACATTGTGGCTAATGCAGAACGATATACCGTGCCGGTTAATTTCTGGTCGGAAAGCGTGAATCTTGCACTTGCAATGAACCATGATTTGGCTAATAGGCAGTTTTCTTTTTTCCAGAGTGGCGTGGATGCGCTGCTTATGCCAATGATGCGTGATTTGACTTCCAACTTGCCTACTATGGAGGCTTTCTTCCGTCTTGGCTTGGTGAATGAATCTATGCGCTATGCTTTTGACTTGCAGGAGAGTATCCCTAACGGGAAGAAGAGCGGGCGACTGACTAAGCGCATTGTGGAGTGCTGTATCATTAATGGCAAGTATGATGTGGCTCGCAAGCATATCAATTTGCTGAAGAAGTCTCTGTTCTATAGCGAGTGGGCAAAGGATGCGGAGAGCTATTTAGGCAATGAGGCGTGGATAAATGCTCATCCTCAATGGGGCAAGTTGCGACAGCTGAGATATAAAGATGATTTCTTGTTCTATTATGGAGAGAAGGATAAGATTCTTGGCAACCTGTTTATTAATAATACCGATAATAAGATGGCGCTTGAGTATTTTATGGGCGAGTTGCTGCTGAGAGGTGATATACAGATGTTCCAGCAGGGTCTGGGATGGGCTCAGCAATATGGCGGCTATGCTTCTATGCCTGCGGGATATCAAGATGCCATGAGGTGTATTCAAGCAGGCGGCGAGGTGTTTGACAATCGGTACTCTGATTATGCTAAGAGGATGAAGCACATGATGGATCCGAGGATGAATATAGAGGAGGAATCAGTGCATTGAGATAGTTTTCTCAATCAAGGGAGCTGACCCCTCGGTTGAGAAAACCCTTTGTCAATTTGTCAATTTGTGAACTTGATTTGTGAACTTAATCGTAATATGAAGTTTTTGTTTTTGTTAGCGTTTTCGCTTTCGTTATGTTTGTTGTCTTCTTGCACACGCAAGGTGGAAAATGCTCAGCTGGTGGATAAGCTGCCAGGCATATATCCTGACTATACTGATGTGACTATCCCTGTGGGTATAGCCCCAATGGACTTTAACTTTGCTGATGAAGGGATTGAATGCATGGATGTTGTTGCGAGAGGTAGCAAGGGGGGAGAATTGCATGTGCAGGGAGATTATGCGGATTTTGGAGTGGATGAATGGCATGAGCTGACTATGCAGAATGAAGGGGGTGACATTGTCTTTACTGTGTGCGTGCTGAAGGATGGTAAGTGGATGAAATATAAGGACTTCAAGATGCATGTCAGTAAGTATCGCCTGGATGATTATGGCTTAACATATCGTCGCATTGCCCCTGGCTATGAGGTGGGTGGCAACATTGGCATTTACCAAAGAGATATTCATTCTTTTGATGAAGAAGCAATTATTCATGTGTCGGCGGTGCCAGGGCAGTGCATGAACTGCCACACGGCAAATAGGGGCAGTGCTTCGCAATTCCTTATTCATCTGCGTGGTGGGAAAGGCGGTACAATTTTGCGTCGCGACGGCAAGCAGATGATGCTGTGCACTAAGACTGATAGTACTAAGGCTAATTGTGGCTATAGCTATTGGCATCCATCGGGCAACTATATTGCTTCGAGCATCAATAGCATTCATCAGCTATTCTACACGGGCAATGAGCGACGCATTGAGGTGTTTGATACTATGAGCGATGTGCTTGTGATAGATGCTCGTACGAATGAGCTTATTCTTGACGACAGATTGCAGACGGATGATTATGAGAGCTACCCTGTGTTTTCTCATGATGGCAAAACCTTGTATTATTGTACAGCAAAGTATTGTGTATTGCCTGCAGAGTATGAGAAGGCAAAATATAGCCTCTGCAAGATTGGGTTTGATGAAAAGACGGGATGCTATGGTGCTGTGATAGACACTCTCATCAATGCTGAAGAGAAGAATGCAAGCATCACTTTCCCTCGTCCTTCGTACGACGGAAGATGGCTGATGTACAATGTCTCGGATTTTGGGAATTTCCCTGTGAATCATAAAGAGGCAGATCTTTGGCTGATGAATCTTGCAACTGGCGAGTCGCGCGCTTTGGCAGAGGTGAATAGTGGCGATGTGGAGTCCTTCCACAACTGGAGTACTGACAGTCATTGGTTTGTGTTCTCAAGCCGAAGAGGGGATGGTATGTACACGAGAGTGTATATCTCTTGTATTGACGAAAATGGCAAAGCGACAAAGCCTTTTTTGTTGCCTCAGCGCAATCCTAAGAAATTCTATGATGAGATGTTTGACTCGTATAATTGCCCTGATTTCACGAAGGAAAAGGTTGAGATTGACACTCACCAGACGAGTCATGATGTGATGGAGGGAGAGAGGATTAATGTGAGAGTGAGGTGATGCGCAATTGACTGCAGGCGGGTTTTGCTATTGTTATCGTTCTGACTATGAAGCTAATAAATAAATATCGGATGTTGCTGCTGACTGCTGTATTCGCAGTAGTGGAGATTTGCTATTATGCAGTAGGTGATGGCAAGTTTATCCTTGCCTATCATGAGATGTTCCAGATGTTCATGTGGGGGTGGGATTATCTTGCAAGCCATTTGTTGTATCCGGGAGGATTGGCAGAGTATGTGGGCGAGATGATAACACAGTTCAATTATATGCCTTCGCTGGGTGCAAGCCTCTTGGTGATGTTATTGGTGGCATGTCAAGGTTTGATGTGGCTGCTGATTGGCAGAAGCGAGAATCGTTGTATGTATCCGCTTTCGTTTGTGCCTGCTTTGGCTTTTTGCTACTTGTTCACTGATGAGAATGCCATGCTGAGCAGCTTGGTAGCTACTGATGTGGTGATGGCATGTATGGTGTGGTATGAGAGGATTGCAAAAACAAACAAAAGCAATGGCAAGGGGAATATGATTGCGGCTGTATTTGCGGCATTCGCAACACCTGTGCTGTATTGGCTGATTCCAATGAGCGTGGATTCGTATAAGACAAGCGTGCTAAAGTATGATTATTTGCTCCGTTTGCAGAAATGGGAGGAAATAGTAAGTGATGCAGAAAAGGTTACGCCAAATATGCCTATCACGGTGAGCATTCTGAATCTTGCTCTTGCAGAGAAGAATGTGCTGGGCACGGGGGCATCTATGCTCATCAGTTTGTCTGGCAATTGATCAAGCTGAGCAAGCGAGAGGCAATAAAAGAAGGTCATCTCATCTGTATGTGGTTCAGCCCTTTCCGACTCTCCACGAAGGGATGTATTGCCAGTAGGAAGTAATCCACCTCCCGAGGCTTCCTCCTCATACATCTCTATCACCTTCCGATAGTTTCCGAAATATTGCTGTCCGGTAAAACTCAAAACAGCATATAATACCGCCCCGAAGCCCTGTAAATATGGACTTCGGGGTACATTTTCTCAAGAGTAAGCCCCCTTAATCAAAAAGCGTTGGCTGAGGTGGCCCTTTCTGAGCATCTTTGACAAGTATGTTTTCCCATGTTCTATCAGGATTCTCCATAAAACT
>JAGHVC010000116.1 GCA_018064505.1 Candidatus Minthosoma caballi
TTCTCTTTGACAAAACCTTGTCTGGTCCAAAAATTGCCTCACCGAAACGGCGTGAAATTCTTGACTTTGGTCCTATATATCTTGCCATAATCTTTTTACTATTTGACTATTTACAATTCTGTTTATATTGAAGTTGTACGCTGGAACATGTCGCTTAACGGCATCTGGGGCAGTGTTGCAGCCGCGACGGCAGAAAGGAAATGATACCGACAATACGAGATAGCACTTGCTGCAGTTGCCTTTAAGTGAAACGGAACAGCATGCAACTTCATAGATACTTATTTGTTATACACGACGGCGCTTTGGTGGGCGACAACCATTGTGTGGAAGGGGAGTAACATCAATGATTTCTGTTACTTCGATTCCAGCACCATAACAACCACGGATGGCTGATTCACGGCCGTTACCTGGTCCCTTTACATAAGCTGTAACTTTTCTCAAACCAAGATCGTATGCAACCTTTGCACAATCCTGAGCGGCCATCTGAGCTGCGTATGGGGTGTTCTTCTTAGAACCACGGAAGCCCATCTTACCTGCTGATGACCATGAGATAACCTGACCCTCGCTGTTAGCCAATGTCACAATGATGTTGTTGAAAGATGAGTGAACATGAAGCTGACCCTGGGCAGTTACCTTAACATTTCTCTTCTTTGCAGAAGTTGATTTTTTTGCCATAATCTTATTTACTGTTTTGACAATTTACTAATTACTTATAGAAGTTATAAACTGCAAGTTACTACTTAGTAGCCTTCTTCTTGTTTGCAACTGTCTTCTTCTTACCCTTACGCGTACGAGCGTTGTTCTTTGTGCTCTGGCCGCGTACTGGAAGTCCGTTACGGTGACGAATGCCACGATAGCAACCGATATCCATAAGGCGCTTGATGTTGAGCTGGATCTCTGAACGGAGGTCACCTTCAACCTTGTATTCTGCGCCAATAATCTCACGGACCTTAGCTGCCTGGTCGTCTGTCCAGTCCTTTACTTTCAAATCTTTGTCAACTCCAGCTTTTTCCAAAATCTTAGCTGAGCTGCTGCGTCCGATACCGAAAATGTATGTCAACGCAATTTCGCCTCTCTTGTTTTGTGGGAGGTCGACACCAACAATTCTTATTGCCATATCTTAAATTTTTTTATTATCTACTTGGCTTTGTGAATTTATCCCTGACGCATTTTATACTTAGGGTTCTTCTTGTTAATCACAAAAAGACGACCTTTTCGTCTTACGATTACGCAATCAGGAGTACGCTTCTTTAAAGATGCTTTTGTTTTCATTGTTCTTTCGCTTTTGCGGTCTTACTTATGTACTACCCGTTATTTATATCTGAATACTATTCTACCTTTGGAAAGGTCGTATGGAGACATCTCCACCTTGATCTTGTCGCCTGGCAATATCTTGATGTAATGCATACGCATTTTACCTGATATGTGGGCGATGATTTCGTGACCGTTTTCCAGTTCTACGCGAAACATTGCGTTTGACAATGCTTCAACGATGGTTCCGTCTTGTTCGATTGCTGACTGCTTAGCCATAAACTTGTATTAAATGATTATCTTGATGATTATTCGTGAAGGATTCTTTCAATCTCTTCGAACGATGATAAAATGTCGGCCTTGCCCCTGCGCACACATATTGTGTGTTCGAAATGGGCTGCCAGACTCTTGTCACGGGTAACTACTCCCCATCGGTCTTCTTGCAGATAGACTTCTTTCGCGCCCATGGTAATCATTGGCTCGATGGCAATGCAGAGACCTGATTTCAGCAAAGGTCCGTTGCCTTTTCGACCAAAGTTAGGCACCTGTGGGTCCTCGTGCATCTCATGGCCGATGCCATGACCTACAAATTCGCGGACCACTCCATAGCCCTGTGCTTCGCAATGGGTCTGAACTGCGTTTGAGATGTCGCCTAAGCGATGTCCGGCAACGGCTTGTTCTATTCCCTTGTAGAGCGACTCCTTGGTGATTCTGAGCAACTGCCGCGCTTCGTCAGAGATTTCTCCTACTGCGAATGTGTAGCATGAGTCTCCGCAGAATCCGTTGAGCCTTGTTCCACAGTCAACCGAGACGATGTCGCCTTCTTTCAAAGGAATGTCGTTTGGTATGCCGTGGACTACCTGTTCGTTGACAGAAGTGCAGATGCTTGCGGGGAATGCCGGTCCGTATGGATTGGGGAATCCCTTGAAGGTCGGTTCTGCTCCGTTGTCGCGAATGACTGTCTCCGCTAAGACATCGAGTTGCCGAGTGGTAACTCCAGGACGAATTATCTTGGCTAATTCTGCGAGAGTCTTGCCTACAAAGAGGTTCGCCTCCCGCAGAAGTTCTATTTCATCATCAGTCTTAAGATATACCATCTTAATTCATTTAATAAGCAGCTCCTACATTTGCATGTGCACCGCGGATTCTGCTGCCTCCTTCGAGGAGTCCATCATAGTGACGCATCAAGAGGTGGCTTTCAATGTGCTGGAGTGTGTCGAGCACTACACCTACGAGGATGAGCAATGATGTGCCTCCGAAGAACTGAGCAAATTCCTGCTTTACACCAAACAAGCTTGCGAATGCCGGCAATACCGCAATCAGTGCCAGGAACAATGAACCTGGGAATGTGATGCGGTCCATAATCTTGTCAAGGAAATCAGCGGTGCTCTTTCCTGGCTTAACGCCTGGGATGAAACCGTTGTTTCGTTTCATGTCCTCAGCCATCTGGGTTGGATTGATGGTAATTGCAGTGTACAGATATGTGAACACAATGATCAAAATCGCGAATATCAAATTGTACAGCCAGCTTGTGTGGTCCATAAGGAGTGTTACGAACCAGTTGCTTGACTTACCACCTGTGTAACCGAGAATTGCCAGAGGGATGAACATGATTGCCTGAGCAAAGATGATAGGCATAACATTTGCAGCATAAGGCTTGAGTGGAATGTACTGGCGTGCACCGCCAACCTGACGGTTGCCAGCAACGCGCTTAGCGTACTGAACAGGAACTCGACGGACACCCTGTACCAGAAGGATTGCTGCTGCAATGACAGCAAGGAGTGCTACGATTTCAACGAGGAAAGCGAAGAGACCTGGAGAGTCAGAGATGTGGGTGAGGAATTCCTGAGAGATAGCCTGAGGGAAACGAGCGATGATACCGATCATGATGATGAGTGAAACACCCTGACCAATACCCTTGTCGGTGATGCGCTCACCTAACCAGAGAATGAACATACTGCCGGCAGCAAGGATGATTGTTGATGTTACGAAGAACCATCCCCAGTCGAGTGACTGATAGATTGCCTGGCCTTGTGTTGTATTCTTGAGGTTTACAAGGAATGATGGAGCCTGGATGAGAAGAATGAACACTGTCAAGTAACGAGTGTACTGATTCATCTTACGACGGCCGCTCTCGCCCTCGCGTTGCATTTTCTGGAAATAAGGGACGGCAATACCGAGGAGTTGCATTACGATTGAAGCTGAAATGTACGGCATGATACCAAGGGCAAAGATTGATGCCTTGGAGAATGCACCACCTGAGAACATATCAAGCAGAGACATAAGACCCTCACTGGTTTGATTCTTCAAATTGCCGAGGGCTTCAGCGTCAATTCCAGGCAGCACGATGAATGAGCCGAAACGATACACAGCCACGAGGGCAATTGTAATCAGCAGACGAGTACGGAGGTCCTCAATCTTCCAAATGTTGGTCAAGGTCTTAATGAACTTGATATCCGTTAATTTTTTTCCCATTATTTTAGAGTTTTACAGCGTTTCCACCTTTTTCTGTTATCTTTGCAATTGCTGTCTCAGAGAATGCATGAGCTTCTACATCAACCTTTGATGTGAGTTCGCCGTTAGCAAGCACCTTGACCAACTGCTTTGAATTTACGAAACCTGCTTCGATGAGTTCTGCGATTCCGACCTTCTCGAGGTTCTTCTCGTCAGCCAACTTCTGAATTGTAGCGAGGTTGATTGCCTTGTACTCGACACGGTTGATGTTCTTGAAACCGAACTTAGGTACACGGCGCTGGAGAGGCATCTGACCACCTTCGAAACCGATCTTCTTCTTGTAACCAGAACGAGCCTTAGCTCCCTTATGACCACGAGTTGATGTGCGGCCCTTTCCAGAACCGTAGCCACGACCTACTCGCTTGCTGTTATGAGTTGAGCCTTCTGCTGGTTTTAAATTATGTAATTCCATTGTTTCAATGATTTAATTAGTTACTCTTAGTCGATTACCTGAACAAGGTGGCTTACCTTGTTGATCATTCCGCGTACTGAAAGTGTGTCTTCGTGCTCAACGACACGGCCGAGCTTAGTCAGGCCGAGTGAGTCGAGAGTGCGCTTCTGGTCGATTGGTCGGTTTGCACGACTCTTAATCTGCTTAATCTTTATTGTTGCCATGTGTAGTCCTCCTTATCCTCTGAAAACTTTAGTCAAACTTACACCGCGGTTCTGTGCAACAGTCTTAGGGTCACGCATGCTTGTGAGGGCCTGGATTGTAGCCTTAACAAGGTTGTGAGGGTTTGAGCTGCCCTTTGACTTAGCAAGAACATCAGTGATACCAACACTCTCGAGAACGGCACGCATAGCACCACCGGCTACAACTCCTGTACCTTCAGATGCAGGCATGATGAGAACGCGCGCACCACCGAACTTAGCGTAAGCCTCGTGAGGAACTGTACCATTGAGAACTGGAACCTTTACGAGGTTCTTCTTAGCAGCCTCTACGCCTTTTGCGATTGCAGCTGTAACTTCACCTGCCTTACCAAGACCGCATCCAATTACACCATTCTCGTTACCAACAACTACGATGGCAGCAAATGTGAATGTGCGACCACCCTTTGTTACTTTGGTAACACGATTAATAGCAACCAATCGATCCTTAACTTCGAGGTCGTTTCCTATTTTTACTCTATTAACCATAATCTTAATTAAAATTTAAGTCCTGCGTTACGGGCAGCGTCTGCTACCGCTTTGATTCTACCATGATACAGGTAACCGTTACGGTCGAACACTACTGACTCGATGCCAGCAGCCTTTGCCTTCTCGGCAATGAGTTCGCCAACCTTGGTTGCTTGCTCAATCTTGTTACACTTCTCAAGTCCAAGTGATGATGCTGATGCAAGTGTCTTTGCTTCCTCATCGTTGATTACCTGAACATAGATCTGCTTGTTACTTCTGAATACAGACATACGAGGGCGTGCAGCAGTACCAGAAACTTTATTGCGTACTCTATATTTGATTTTGATACGTCTTTCTATCTTTGTTATCATAACTATCGTACAATTAAAAATTATTTAGCACTTGCTGACTTACCTGACTTTCTTCTGATAACCTCGCCCTGGAAGCGGATACCCTTACCCTTGTATGGTTCAG
>JAGHVC010000160.1 GCA_018064505.1 Candidatus Minthosoma caballi
CCATAGTAGCGCATGGCATGAATCGTGTCGCCTGCCATAAGTGCATAACGGACAGCTCGTCTCACCTGGTCGTGACTTTGCAATTCATCCAGAGAACGCGCCAGACAATGCGACCAGTCGAAGAGTGTCTGTGCAAAGCTGAGTGTGTCGAAAGCCTGAGTGGTATCCACGCATCCCACAGCCATGCTGAAGGCGTTCTCTTCCCAGAAGTTCCACCCCTTTCTGCGATACACCTTCGCAAGCATCTTCCACGCCTTGGCTCGCTCTTCTGGTGTGCCGCATCTTTCCATATAGGCAACAACATCGAGCGCTACGGTGTCGTTTGGAAAGGCATCGTAGTTGTCGCCCATTGCGTCCAGTTCATGCATCTTCTGCAACATTGTTTCGTGCTTAGAGGTACATGCCGAGAGGACAGCGAAGAGAAAAATAAAAAGAGTCAAATGCTTCATTTGTAAAGTCATATTTTCTGCAAATGTACGAAAAATGCATAGAAAACTCTTGTAAACTCGGTTTACAAAGCAGTTGTAAACCCGTTGTAAACGCATTTCGGCAATGTTTTATCACATGTGGCGTTATTTTTGTAAAACATAACAATTAAATACTTAACTCACATGAAACACTTAATCATTCTTTTCTGCGTGGCTATCGCCATGCCGATGCGTGCGCAAGAGCCAAGTTTAACAGAACTGTTTGCCCAAATGGAGGCAGTCAAGATTCATCAGGACAGCATTGACTCCTCTACCTTGATGGCTGTGTATGACTACCGATGCATGACTCAGGATGCAGAGGGCGAAACGGTAGTGGATGGCATGAGGCTCTGCCTGCAGGTGGGCACGCATTGCACTCGCTGTTTCCCTTATCGCAAGTTCGAGAGAGACATGTCAAGCGAGAATAGAAACTATATGGATGGCTATTTCATGGATGATGAAGAACCGAACACACTGACGACAGAGTCTTACTGCTTCATGCCCGAGGTGTGGAGAAACTATCCCGAAGGCAAGATGACGGTGCGCGATGCTATTCCTCCTTTCATCTATGAGGCACAAGAGGCTCTGGAGTCAATCAGATGGAAACTGAGCGAAGACACTCTTACCGTATGCGGCTATCTGTGCAAGAAAGCCACTTGCGAACTGCATGGACGCAAATGGACGGCGTATTATAGTGAAGATATTCCTACTACAGCTGGCCCTTGGAAATTATGTGGATTGCCTGGCTTGATTGTTGAGGCTGAGTGCGAGGGCGGCATCCATAGTTTCACCCTCACAGACATTCAGCGTACTGCTACGACCATATACCTTGAGAGCAGTGCCATCACAAACAAGACCTCGGGTAAGAATCTCATACAGAACCGCAACAAGGTCTTCGGAAGCAGGCTCTACATCAAGGATCCGCTCTACTATGCTCACGAAAGCATGAAGACTGCCGACAAAGTATTTTGCAAAAACGGTCAGCTTATCAATGGATATTACATCAATGACAAGCCACATGCATACCAAGCGCTTGAACTTAAGTAGGGAGACCCACCCTAACCCTCCCTATGAGGGAGGGGATGCCATCCGGACGGAGCTCCTCCCCTCACAGGGGAGGCTGGGAGGGGTCTTATTAGTGTTTGCTTGCTATTACATATATAAATTACCTATTGAATACTGTCACCTAACAAGCATTGAAATTCAGCCAGTTACAATTTTGCAAAGTTTTGCAAAGTAAAAATAAGGCTTTGCTGCCCCATTTGCAAAGTATTGCAAAATAAAAGTTGATGGAGAATTGATGGAAAGAGGCTACTTTTGTGGCAAGCAAAACAATTACAAAAATAAAATCTATAATCGCGATGAAAACTAAACTAACTATCATCCTTGCATTTGTTGCCAACATGATGTCGGCACAGATGCTATCGCGTGACAATGCAGCACTTGACACTTTGTGCATGACAAAGTTTACAGCTGTGTATCAGTACACCATCAACACATCGGATGCAGAAGGAAAGCCAGTAACTGACTCCATTCGCCTTGCCTTACAGGTGGGTGATGGAGTGTGGAAGACCTGGGCATACGAACGCTATCTGTATCAGCAGCAGAGAGAGGCAGAAATCGGAGATGACCACATGCTGTTTCAACGCAATGAGGCATTGATGCATATTGCCACTACAACGGTGGGCTATCCAGAAGGCAAAATCACAGCAATAGAATCAATTCCTCCTCTCCAGTATGCTGTGACTGAAGATATGGAAAAAACAACATGGAAGATGGCAGAAGGAAGCGACTCCGTTTGCGGATACTTGTGTCAGAAAGCAAATGGTGAGTTTCGTGGCAAGAAATGGAATGTGCTTTATGCAGAAGACATCCCTACTGCTGCTGGTCCTTGGAAATTGCAAGGATTGCCTGGATTGATAACATACGCAGCTGATGCTGAGGGCATTCACACTTTCAAACTCATTGGCATTTATCAGGAAACGGCACCTATCACGCATTCTTCAGGTTCTGTAGTTATGAAGTTCGTCATTAACGAGCGCCGAATGAAAAAGACTGTCATTCCATACGAGAAAGCCACAAGAGAACAGATGCAGAAACAGAAGAATAATGTCTTCGGCAATCGCATGTATCTGACCGATCCTATGTTCTACATGACTGGTCCTAAAGAAATC
>JAGHVC010000180.1 GCA_018064505.1 Candidatus Minthosoma caballi
ATAATGCTAAAAATAAGCATAAGTTTGTTGCCATTTTTGCAAAACCGACTGCAAAATTACAACATTTCTCACACATAGCCAATTTTAACGCCAACTTTTTAATTCTTTTTTAGAAACATTGCCTATATTAAGTACTTACTACTCACCGAATTTTCTAAGAGGATACGATTCTTCATCCACGCCATGATAGAAATCAGGAACAATAGACTTTGTTCTCTCCCAGCAACGGCGAGCCTCTGCCTCATCACCAAGTGCCAAAAGAATATCGCCACGCTTATCGTGGAGGAATGCATGGAAATTTGAGAACGGCCAAGTAATAGCTTGATCAACAATGTTAAGCGCCTCCATCAGCTCGCCGTTTGCTTTATAAGCATCAACAACCTCAAGAAGAGCCATAGGAGCATAAAGGGCCATAGACTCGCTGCTGCGAATTGGCTCTGGAGCATCTGCAATGTGAGCCCTGGTTTTCTTTGCAAAAAACATAGCTTGTTTAATGTCGTCTTGCCTCAAGCATGCCTTTATTGACATCGAATACATTGTGCCAATCAACGCATAGGCTACGCTCTTCATGTTTTCATCTTCAACACCCCTATACATTTTGTAACCCTCGTCCAACGCTTTCTGGCATGCTTCAAAACAATTAGCATAGTCTTTCTTCTTGTCGTAAACGCCAGCAATACCGTAATAAGCTTGCACCCTAAAGAACAAAAGTGTTTCGTCTTCCATTCCATCAATGTTGCGCCCTTTCATGCCATCTACTATGACAATCTGGCGTTCAAGAGCAGAGATAGCTTCGTCATAACGCTCCAAAGCAAGCAATGCTACTTGCGCCGCAGTTGGTGCCATACTGCATGACAAGGCAACGGAATCGCCCTTTACCACTTGAATCTCATAAGCTTTCAATGCCTCTGGATAAAGCGATTCCGCCTTCAAAGCATAATTCAGTGCGCTTTCCTTTTCATCAAGACTGTCAAGACATAGAGCATACATATACATATAGTTTTCAGCCTTCACATCAGCACGAAGACCTGGAAGATTCTCTATCTCTTTAAACCTTTCCATACCTTCATTAAAACGCTTGGTATGAATCAATTCTATTGCGTCGTCATGAAGTTTCTTTGCTTTCGCAACAGTTTCCTCTTCAGCACTCTGAGCATAGCAGAACAGAGGTGCTGCAAGCATTATGACATAGAATAATAGCTTTTTCATTTTCAGCCAAATGTTTATTTTAAGAAATCAAACAGTCCTAATTCGTTTGCAAAAATAAGCATTATGCACAAAGGCGCAAAATATCTTATAATAAATCTGTACACAGGATACAATGGAGACTTGATTGTACCATTGTTCGTCATCTCTGCCCTAAGCACTTTCTCATCAACAACCCATCCCAAGAAAACACACATCAAAGTGCCTCCTATCGGCATCATCAGCTTTGCAACAAGGAAATCAAACAAATCGAAGAATCCCATTCCAAAGATCGTAACATCTTTCCATGCGCCAAACGACAATGAGCAGAATGAACCCAGCACAAGGCAAACCGCGCTCACAAGCAGTGTTGCCGTCAAGCGAGGCATTTTAAAGTTCTTCAAGAAATATGCAGCTGCCATCTCAAGCATAGAAATACTGCTTGTCAACGCAGCCATTACGAGAAGCAAATAGAACACCAAAGAAGCAATGTATGCAACAACAGGCATCCCTCCAAATACTTGCTGGAAAACATTTGGAAGCGTAATAAACACAAGCGAAGGGCCTGCATCAGGCTGTAAGCCTTGTATAGAATAAACGGCAGGGAAAATGATGAAGCCACTAAACAATGCCACCATCGTATCTATGCTTGCCACGCTCAAACCGTCTTTCATCAAATCGACATCCTTACGGAAATAGCAAGCATAAGTGCATAAGCATCCGATGCCTACAGAGAGAGAAAAAAACGCTTGTCCCATTGCACTGAGACACACAGAACTTGTCACCTTACTGAAGTCTGGCTTAAGCAAAAATGCAAGTCCCTTATCTGCATCAGGCAACGACAAAGAGCACCCCACAAGCACAATAATGAACACAAACAGCATCGGCATCATTATCTTTGCCCCTCTCTCTATTCCACGCTGAACTCCAAGAGCCACAATACTGCAAGTCATTGCAATTATTGCGACTGTCCATATAATTGGCTGTACAGGATCTGAAGAAAAAGCTTCAAAATCGCTTGTGTACTGAGCAGATTCTTTGCCCGCAAAACCATTCATCAATGCTTCTATGACATAATGCAAAGTCCAGCCAGCCACAACTGAATAATAGCTCAGCACAAGCACTCCGCTCACAACTGGCAAAAGTCCCATCAATCGCCATGCACGCTTGCCTCCACTCATCTTCTGAAAAGAATCTGACACATCGCTCTGGGCGTGTCGGCCTATGGCAAATTCTGTCACCATAATAGGAACGCCAAACACAAGCATGAACAGAACATAAATAAGGATGAATGCTGCACCGCCATTGGCGCCTGTCTCTGTGGGAAAACGCCACACATTACCCAAGCCCACAGCACTTCCCGCTGCAGCAAGAATAGCGCCAATCTTTGACGCAAATACATTTTTATCCTTGATTGCCATTATTTAATTCCTAAGCCTTAGTTTCCAAATTCCATCCTTACGCACCATTTTTTGAGAAGACACCTCTTTCACACCGTCTGCATAGGAAAACTGATAATACACCGTGCATACGGTATCTCCCATCATCTCGCAATCCACGATATCAATCGAGGAAATTGCTTTATGCTGAGCATTCTGCCATTCCCTATGCTGAAGAAGCAAATCCAGCATAAGTGCCATTTGAACAGAGTCTGTTTCAGAATCAAAATCCAAACACTCGAAATACATATCCATGTTGCCATCTTTTAATGCGTCAAGAGCTCCCTGCATTGCCTGTTTCGGAGCATCAGATGAGTCTGTTATAGCATCATGACAAGAAGTGAAGGTGAGCAAAGACATGCCCACCATCATCCATAGTATGTAGCAAACGAGTTTTTTCATTTATCAAAGCATTTTGTACAGAGTTCTTATTAAAACTTACTTCTGCCTGATGTAAATATTGATTGGAGTACCACGGAAATCCCAATGTTCGCGAATCTGATTCTCAAGGAATCTGCGATATGGCTCCTTCACATACTGAGGGAGGTTTGCGTAGAACACAAACGAAGGAACACGGGTCTCTGGAATCTGCATTATATACTTAATCTTGATGTACTTGCCCTTCAACGATGGTGGTGGAGTTGCCTCAATAATCGGGAGCATCACCTCATTGAGCTTAGCTGTTGGCACCTTATTCGTACGAACATTGTAAACACGCTGAGCTTCTTCAAGCACACGGAAGATGCGCTGCTTTGTTGTTGCAGAAGCAAAGATGATAGTGAAGTCTGTAAAAGGAGCAAAGCGGTTGCGGATGGCCTGTTCAAAGAATCGGATAGCCTCATTTGACTTATCCTCAACAAGATCCCATTTGTTCACAACAACAACCAATCCCTTTTGGTTGCGCTGAATAAGCTGGAAAATATTAATATCCTGTCCCTCAATGCCACGAGTTGCATCAACCATCAGCACGCAAACATCACTGTTCTCGATAGCTCGGATAGAGCGCATCACAGAGTAATACTCCAAATCCTCTGTCACCTTATTCTTCTTTCTGATACCTGCAGTATCAACAAGATAGAAGTTAAAGCCGAATTTTTCGTATTTCGTATAGATAGAATCGCGAGTAGTGCCGGCAATGTCTGTCACCACATTGCGATTATCATCAAGAAAGGCATTGATAATGCTTGATTTACCTGCGTTTGGACGGCCAACAACAGCAATACGAGGAATATCCTCCTCTATCACCTCGTTCATATCCTTTGTGAAGCTAGCAACAACCTCATCAAGCAAATCACCCGTTCCGCTTCCTGTCAAGCTTGAGATACACATCGGCTCACCCAAGCCTAAGCTGTAGAACTCGGCAGCATCATAGCGCAGTTCATTATTGTCTGTCTTATTGCACACAAGGAATGTTGGCAGTTTGCTTCGACGAAGAATGTTTGCAACAGCCATATCAAGATCTGTCACGCCTGTCTTGACATCTACAAGAAAAAGAATCACATCACATTCTTCAATAGCAATGAGCACCTGACGGCGTATCTCCTCTTCGAAGATATCGTCGCTATTCACTACCCAGCCACCAGTGTCAACCACACTGAACTCCTTGTTTCCCCACTCGCACTTGCCATACTGACGATCGCGAGTTGTACCAGCCTCATCACTAACAATAGCGTGACGAGTCTTTGTCAAACGATTGAAAAGGGTACTTTTGCCCACATTAGGCCTACCCACAATTGCTACAAGATTACTCATATCTTCTGTTTTGTTAAGTCGTTCTCACGAACGGAGAGCCATAATCACCTTAAAGGTTAATACTACCACAACTCCGAATGGCTCTCCCTCCTCTTCGAAGAGGGTCGAAGCGCGGCCATTATATTTTTGATTCCGCATCATCAAGGGGTCGACCCCTTGATGATGCATTATCTGTCGTTATATCCAAACAAATCCAACGCCTTATCCGAATTTCTCCAGTCTTTGTCAACTTTCACGAATGTTTCAAGGTAAATCGACTTGCCAAAGAACTTCTCAAGGCTCTTTCTGGCCTCTGTCGCAACCTTTTTCAGGGCTTTTCCTCCCTTGCCAATAATGATGCCTTTCTGCGAATCTCTTTCGACATAAATAACAGCATTAATATGAATATGAGTATTGTCTTCCTTGAAAGACTCCACCCCCACCTCAACAGAATAAGGAATTTCCTTATCATAATAAAGAAGAATCTTCTCTCTGATGATTTCTGTCACGAAGAAACGAGCGGGTTTATCCGTAAGCTGATCTTTCTCGAAATATGGAGGATTCTCAGGCAGAAGCTCCTTTATGCGGTTCAGCACTGCCTGTACATTAAACTTATGCAACGCACTGATTGGAACAATCTCAGCCTTTGGCAGCACCTCATGCCATTGTTCTACCAATGTGACAAGGCTCTTTTCATCTGTCAAATCTATTTTATTGATAAGCACGATGATTGGCACATTCTCCATCTGTGCTACCTTCTGAAGAAAATCACTATTCTTATCAATCTTTTCTATAGGATCGGTTACATAAAGCAGCACATCAGCATCTACAAGAGCACTCTCCGAGAAAGCCAGCATAGATTCCTGCAGCTTATAGTTTGGCTTCAGCACTCCAGGAGTGTCAGAAAACACAATCTGTGCCTCATCATCGTTAATGATACCCATGATACGGTGACGAGTTGTCTGAGCCTTGAAAGTAGCGATGCTGATTCTCTCGCCAACGAGGAGATTCATCAGCGTGGACTTGCCTACATTAGGATTGCCCACAATATTAACAAATCCTGATTTATGCATGTTATCTATTTTGACATTCAACTCTCGTAAGTTCGACAATATACTGAATTTTAGATTTTTATTTGAGATTCTTATTTTTGATTATAAAATCTTCAACTAACATCCTCACAAAAATACGCTCAAGTTCTTCGCTTTTTTGAACGATTTTGTTGGGGATCGCCCTATGGGCTCGACATCATAACTAAAATCTTATAAAAAATCCACTTGCGGAACTTAAAATCTCTTATTTATCTTAAAAGAGCGACACCGTCCTTTTCGCGATGTCGCTCCTATATTGTATTTTAATCTCTTGCTATTCCCAAAATGGTAAATAGTAAATGGTAAATGGTAAATAGTAAATGGTAAATCACCTTACTTCTTACCTCTCTTAGCGTACCACTCTTCGCGGCTGATTTCTCCTTCTTTGTAGAACTCTGCAGGGCTCTTTGCAGCCTCAGCAGCACCATCATAGCCCCAGATCATGTAGCTTGCGCCCCATGTGAAGCCTGCGCCAAATGCAGTAAACACAATCTTGTCACCCTTCTTCAAGCGTGGCTCATACTCCCAAAGAGCAAGAGGCAGAGTACCGCCAGATGTGTTAGCCATGTGGTCGATGTTGATCATGATGTGATCTTCGTCAATGCCGATACGGCTTGCAACAGAAATCTCGATGTTGATATTTGCCTGATGAGGACAAACCCAATCAATGTTATCCTTGTTGAGGCCGTTGCGCTCAGTGATAGTCTTTACTGCAGAGCTCATGTCAAGTACAGCGTGCTTATACACTGCGCGACCTTCCTGATAGCAGAAATGCTCGCGAGCATCTACTGTCTCATGAGTAGGCATCTTTGCGCTGCCGCCAGCCGCCATGTGAAGATTTGCATATCCCTGGCCATCAGTGCGAAGGTAGCTGTCAATGAGACCAACATTCTCCTCCTCTGTAGCTTCCATCATGACGCAAGCAGCGCCATCACCGAAGATAGGACAAGTATTGCGATCCTCATAGTTTGTCATAGACGACATCTGTTCGCCACCAACAACAATGATTCTCTTGTAGCGTCCGCTGCGAATGTAGTTAGCAGCTGTCTCCATAGCAAAAAGGAAACCTGCACAAGCAGCCTCCATGTCGAAACCGAAAGCATTCTTCAGTCCGAGATTGCCAATGATGAGCGAAGCTGTTGAAGGGAAGTGATAGTCAGGAGTCACGGATGCAACAAGCACCATCTCCACAGAGTCAGGATCAACGCCTCTCTTGTCCAACAGCTGCTTCACAGCCTTAGTCATCATAAATGATGTGCCTCTGCCCTCCTCTGGCTTGAGTATGTGGCGTGTCTTTACGCCAATACGCTGCATGATCCACTCATCGCTTGTGTCAACGATTGTGGACATTTCCTCATTGTCGAGGATGTAAGTAGGAACCCATCCGCCTACACCTGTAATAACAGCATTTATCTTTCCCATATTAGAATAAAAAATTTTGAGTTCTTGAGTTTTTGAGTTTTTGAGTTTCTGCACCCACGAACTTACAAACTCATCATCACATGAACTTATAAACTCATGAAGTGAAGAACCTAAAAACTTAAAAACTCAAAAACTCACGAACTAATTTATTAGATAGCAGCTTCCTTCACGATAGCAACCTTGCCACGGTAGTAACCGCAAGCAGAGCATACTGTGTGATAAACATAGAATTCGCCGCAGTTTGGACATACAGCGAGTGTTGGAGCTACTGCGCCGTCATGAGTTCTTCTCTTTCTTGTACGAGTCTTAGACTGTCTTCTGTTAGGATGTGCCATATTGCTTTATAATTTTTTGTTTAATTTTGATTTTTCAATTTTAACAACGCCGCCCAGCGTTCATCCACAGGGCCATCATTGTTTCCGACTCCGTCATCGTTATCATCATCGTTTCTGATGCCGTCATCGTTTTCGTTATCGTTATCGTTTCCCAACCCCTCTCGACTGCTTCGGGCAGCCTGATGCATGCTGAGAGTCTGCATCATCGTGTCGTCACATTTCCCAGGTTCGTGTTGACACGCAATTGGCATGCTGAGAACAATAAACTCATAGATGAACTGCGCAAGGTCAACGCGACCTTCTGCCTCAGGTACAACAACGCAGTCACCCTCATCGGAATAATCCGCACCAAGCTTCACGGCGAGTTCGTCTTCAGTATCAATCCGCAATTCTAATTCTGCAAGACACCGATCGCAAGGCACAATGACCGTACCGACACTATGTATCACGAACTTAAAGACTGCACCTGCTCTCACGCATTCAGCCACAACATGCAGTGAACCGCGCTTCACCAGTCCGTCAATAGCCTCAAAAAATGAGTCATCAACATCCCACTCAAAAGTCTGCCCTTTGAGATTCTGGCTGAGCAAATCAATCTTAAATGTATCCATAATACCCATTTGAGCTGCAAAGTTAGCAATTATTTTTCATCCACACCAAACAAAACTGCATTTTTTTGCACTTTTCACATCAAATACGCACCAACACCATTGACTGATGATGTTTAGAATAAAAATATTGGGACATAATTAAATTCTTTTCCGACAAAGAAACCTCTAAGCAGAACTATAATACGCTCAAATTCTTTCTCAAAACCTTATCAACGCTTTTTGCAAATATTACTCTATAAATCATAACGAAGCAAAATATGCATCTATTTCGTCTGGAGTATTGCAAACGACGCACTTCCCCTCACGAATCTCTTTGCGCGCCTGATCGATTCGAGCAATTAAATCTTCTGGCAATTCCGCACGGGCAGGTTCTTCTGCCTTACGAAACTCCCACCCCATGACTTTTATTAAGCCTTTTAAACGCTTAAAATCAACTTTGGGAATTGATATTGTGATATCCAACATCTGAGGTTGTGCTGCTACTGCCATAATACAATCTTAAATAAGTTTTGTGCAAAGATACACCACTTTTCTCATTCTCGCAAATTTTCAAAGAGAAAAGAGGCACTTAAAAGAGATATTATCACCATAATAAAAAGGGTCAGCACTATGCCGACCCTTCAATTAAAAATGCTAGTAGCACCCTTCTAATTTCACAATCAAAAGAAATGCATGGGGTTAAACAGAGGATGCAGCACATCCTCAGTTCTGTATCGTTTTGCGGAACAAGAGGACTAAATCATGCCTCTTGTCCCACATATTTATACTACCAGAGAGATTCCCATGGACCGTTATCTCCACGCTCTTTGCCGAAAGAGACATCAGATCCTCCTTCATTGGTATCAAGTGTAAGAGCTCCTGATAAGCCAACATCACCATTTCCCAAATCTGGTGCAGCCATATTATTTTTCGTGTTAGATACTGAATGCAAATATGTTTGAACCTTTGCATATTCGACAGTTAATGATGGCGAAATATATTGTTTCTTATTCATAATCTATCAAAGTTATTAAGTTATTTAACCAAATACTTCTTTCCATTCACGATGTACACTCCCTTAGGAAGATCACGGAGATCATCTGTGTTCTGACGAATGAGTGTGCCATTAACACTATACACATTTGTCTTTGCACCAACGATGCCTGATTCGAGAAGAATGTCTTCAATTGCAACAACATCTTCATCCTCACCATTTACTCCGCCAATATTCATAGCCTGAATACGAGGCTTAGCACTGCTGGTTGGCTCGCCAATGTACTTAACATAAGCACGGAAAGGAGCTGCTGTCTGAGTCTTAGCGAGACGAGTCAAGTTGCCATTTGTAGCAATCACATAAGAGTTCTCACCAAGAGATTCAGGAGTGAAGTTGCCTTTGAACTCAAAGCATGGAAGACCATCGTAGTTGTAAGCAGAATTTGTCTTGTAATCTGCGCTACCTGGGTGAGTTACTGTGTTCTGACCTATACCATTGATAGACACAATGCTTGGAGCAGTCTCTGCAAGGTACGCATTAGACACCACACTTGAAACATTCTTCGTTGGATATACAAGATATGGATAACCTGCGATAATATCCTGATTCTGGTGATAGATGAAGTTGATAGTTGTCTTATTATAACCATTCTTTCCTACTTCCTGAACATCACGCATGAGTACCACCTTTGCGCCTGCGCCAAATACATCCTCAAGCTGGAGATGATTCATACTGTATGGGAGGCAAATTGTACCCCAAGTGTCCTTCGAGAATTGACGATCGCAAGTAATATGAACAGCCTTGTTGCTGTATGTAATTGGCTGATAATAATCCTTATCCTTATACTTGTTTTCATAATCAGAAATTGAAGTCTTTTCGTAATTAACAACAACACCATCCTTCATTCCATAGCTTGGATTTGCTGCTGTCTGGTTAGTATATGAATATGCCGTATTATCCCATTCTAAAGAAGCAGGTCCTGTATAACCACCTTCTCTTATAGTAGCTGTCTTAATACCCACATCATCTCTTTCGATTTCATTGTTACCACCTTTCATGAACACATATGGTTCGAAATAGTAACCTGTAAATCCAAAGCCCTTGTCGTTTGAGAAGATGTAATAAGACTTACCTGGATAAACATCAAACACATACTTGACATTGTCTTTCTGTTCGACATAGAAGTGACCAGGCTTGTCATTCTTCAGTTTAACTTCATTGCCTGTACCTGTCTTTGCGAAGACATTTGTCTTTACCAACTTACCAAATTCATCAGCGATATAATAAACCTCGTCAGCTTCCTGAAGAATATGTACATTAAGAACGCCTGGTATTGTTGGCTCAAACTTAACATAAGCACCACGAGTAGGAAGTGACCATGGAGTCAAATTCTCTACATAGCTATATGTACCATCATCAACTGTTGACAAATAGAATCTGCCATAGTTTTTGTCATGATAGCTAAGATTGTCCTTATCAAATTCATCATCAGTAGCCTCTGGATTAACATTCTCATTGTATGCTGGATTCTTCATCATAGAGTACACTGGGAAGCCATCAGTTGCTACAGGGACCTGAGTAACATCAATCTTGCCAATATTATAATTTTGGTTACCTTCGCCAACTTCCTCACCATGATAAACATTCAGTTCCTCCCATGAGTCAATATTACGCTTTTTGCCATCATCTCCAACTGGGATGTCATACTCATTGTCGTTATACTCCCAACCGCCAAATGTCATAGCAATAGCATTGTTATAAGAAGAGTACAGACCTTCTGATTCGATTTTAGAACCTTGTGGAGTACCAATATAGCGTAAGCCTGGGAATGGGCGAGCCATGTTCAAGTCAGAAGCTATGTTCTCGGTATAGAACGAATTAATCAAATTTCGGTTTACACCTATACGATCAATTGTCACCTCCCTTTTAATAGTAATCACACAAGGACCACCCTGGTATCCGCAATAGTTAAGCTTCTGCCAGTCTGGAATAACCACCTTATTACCAGTCATAGCCTCAGGACCTCCAGAATGGAACATAAAATTGTTCTGTCCATTATCGCTATCATTTGTATATGGCATTACTGCATTTTCTATTACATCGAAAAAGTTCGGACTTGACGATACATAAAGGATATCACGGTTGATATGGTGGAGACAATCCATATAGTCTGTATACTGAGTTTTAGTGCTACCATTATTACCTTGGTCATTACGGAATGAATTTCTCACATAAGGAACAGTAATATTAACACCAGGCTCAAGCACAAGCTGAGTTCTAACCAATGCACCATTCTCTACATAAACCTGCATCTTTATTGTATTTGCAGGAGCTGTGAACACAAGACCAGCTGTATTTGGAATGATAGTATTTTTTGCATCACCGTATGTCAACTGCTGACCTGAAAGTGCTTGATTATAAGTATATGTATAAAGACCGTAACCTTCGTCAGTAACTGTCCAATTGCTACCTAAAGATTCTCTATTGAAACGAGCACCATCGCAAAGGTCAAAGTTCCACTGTGCCATCAAGCGGCTTCTATATCTGAAATATCCTCCGAAGTCTGAATTTGGGTTATCAAAATGTTCAGATCCCATTGTTACATCTGCACCATTGATAATTGAAATACCAGAAATCTTTATAGCTTTACCATTTGCAATACCACGATCGGTTGCGTCAGAATTATTCCAGTAATAAGTCAAACGGTATTCACCAATACCAGCATCTGTAATATTTACATTGAAAGCAACATCACCAAGGTTATATGTCTTCTCAAAAACTGTCTTTTCATCTGGCGTATAAGTAGAATTGTTTCCACTTGGGTTCTCGCCGAGAGTACCAAGTTTCTCCAACTTCACTGTTACAGACATAGTAGAGGTATTTGCAACCGTGCTTGAAGCCTTGAATCTGATGTTATGCCAACCTGGACCAAGCTGGAGTGAATGGTAAACATTGCTATTATTGCTTCCACTATGCTTGCACTCGCCTGGCTTTTCTCCATACTGAAGCAGGATGTTGTTTTCAAGGTCAATCTTCCAACCATGATCTTGTGGGATAACTTTATCATTCTCAACCTTAGGCATAAACTCAATACGGCAACGAGTATTATATGCAGGATGAGGCAACGAGTATTGACTAAGGAAGTTCCAAATGAGAGTTTGAGAAGCATCGTCCCAATCAGGGCCATTATCCTCTTCGTCAATTCTGCAAGTAGGATTGTGATGCATGCCATCTACTTCATAGTAAACAAATGGATAAGCACCTTCAGCTGCTGCAAATGTAAATTTAGTAGCCTTAGAAGTTGCAGGATAAGGACTTGATGCACCTTTTGCGTTAATATACTTAATCTCAGGCCAAGGATTGCAACCATTGCGATAAACCATATTATCAATGATTGGCTGAATGTGTGCTTTTGCAACAACATCATCGTTTGTGCCGTGTATATGCATGAAAGGAACTGGATGTTTCCAGTCGCCTGCACTAAGAGCACCATAATGCTGGAGATGGAACTCATTGAGCTGATAACCTGAAACAGCCGCAAATCCCGCAAACTTTTCGCTTGTGAATGCAGTGGAGTATGTCATCATACCACCATTTGAGAAACCGGTCATGTAAATGCGGTCTTTGTCAATAAGATAGTTATGATCAAGATAATCAATAATATCCTCAAAGAACTTAACATCTTCATTATATTGACCCGTTGACAACCATCCACGATGATTACCTGGCCAACCAGGGAAACGAGTATCCAAGCCACGAGGGTAAACTACAATAAACTTTTCACCGTCAGCAAGGTCATTATAGTTAGCTACTCCACCGTCACTATCATAGTCGCAATTTGTACCATGAAGCGAGAAGAGAACAGGAACTCTGCCCGATGCTCCAGCAGGAACATGTAGTAAGAATTCACGCTCCTTAGTCTGTCCATCATATGTTACATTAATAAGGTTATATCCAACAGGCTTGTTCAAGAATAATGGAATGGTTCGCTTTGCCCATCTATACTTTATTCCATCTGTCTGATAAACAGCAAGACGATAATCATAAGATTCATCTATCTTATCAAAATTGCTAAACACGGCACTTCTGTCTGCTCCATATCCGGGAAGTTTATCAGAAGTGTTTACAGTAGCATACAAATCATTCGAAGCATTACATTCTGTCCAATTGTCAGTTCCTTTGAGAGTTTTCTCTACTTTTACACTAACAACACCATCACCACGCACTTTAAAAGTAGAACTCAGTTCTGTAGTACCTGTAGGAATAACAATTGCGCTTGGCAATGTGAACACAGGGTCTGTACGCATAATAGCATACAAGGTAATATCATCACTAACTGTGATTGTATTTGTTGTACTCTCCTTGCCTATTTCATAATAGTGCTGTCCTGTGCCTTCAGGATTAGTTGACCACCAGCCGAAAGTATAAGTTCCTCCCCATTGGTCGCTATAAGCAAGAGAGAGAGGAGCTAAAACTGTGGCTGATGCATTCAATGCATAATCTATATTATCTACTGGTACATCGCCAGTAGCCCCGTTTGCATTATACCTAATTTTATAGTTGCTCAACTGATTGAATTCTGGAGCAGGATTAAGGTTGCCATGAAGCAATTTCTCATGAAGCGAATAGTCGTGACTACATCCATCCAAACTAACATCTTCTGCGTTTGTTCTTAAAGTTGTTGTGAACGAAGCATCATATCCCATCCAGCCTTTGTCATGAGTAGAATTCCATCCCTCTGTTCGCCATCCTGCAGGAGTACGATGTTCATTAGTTGAACTCATAGTAAATGTTACCTTAGTTCCTACAGGCAGCCATTGAGTATCTTTATATTTTGTCGCATCACTCCCAATAGTATACCATGCATCGCATCCTGAAGGAAGAGCTGATGAATTAATAGAAACCGAATAATGTGGTGTTTGTGTCAACTTGGCACCCCAAAATCCTATTTCATGAAATGAATCTGCAGCAGGAGCCGAATCACCTCCAATGCGAATTTCGGTAATCTCACTCAAATTAACACCGACAGTTGACAATATAATCTTTATAGGAGTACCATTACCACTTGGCTCATTTGGGCCACCATAATAAAGCGTTTTTACAGCGGTACTTCCATTCATGAAGAGAATACGATATCTTTCCCCTTCGTCACATCCTACAGCATTGAATTCCATCGTAGTATAACTACTAAGACTTCCGTTCAAATTTTTGAACAATGTCATAGTGTTGTTAGTAGAGCCATACCATTGATACGCATTGCCATTCACATATTTTCCATTGGGCAACAAATAAGAATAAGAGGCATTTAGGTCATCAGCCCACGACACATTCACACCGACCAGCAACATTGCCAGCAGTGCAAACATTTTCAAATAAGAATGTGAGTGAATTGCAGAGCTTGCGGTTGAAGCTCTGAGAGACTGTGTCAGAAAAGCTCTTGCTCCATCTGTCCCCAGTAACTGGGCAAGAGAATGCGCAATTTTACCTAATAAGAGAGCGAATTTACCCCCCCCTATAAGGATTGTTGAGTTTTTAAGCATTTTTGTTTCCATATCTGTTTATTTAAGTTTATAATTTGCTAGGATAAATTTTGTTTTACACTAAACCGCACCGTTGGTGCTTTTTTGATCTTTTATTGCCAATAACTCACCCGATAATAGTATCAGAAAACATTATAGCAAATTGTATGACATCATTGTCAGTTGTTTTCATCAGCTAAGCAGAAATGTTTGCTTTTAGTAATTCTGCAATTTGACTGACTTTTTGTTTTTAGTCTCCCACAGAGGCACAGAGGTCACTAAGATTTCTCCAATGATATGATTTTGAGTTCTCAGAGGTCGCGTCGCGACAGGGGAGAATACAGAGCCGTTCGGATAACATCAGCAATGCCGCCAAGGCACTCTGTGAACTTCCACTGTCCGCATGGCTTTTCTCCGTGCTACTCCGTGCCTCTGTGGGAGTTTTAATATCCGTTTACTTTTCTCCAAATACCCTCCTTAAGTTGAGGGACATTGAAGTTTATTAATAACCCATAACGCTTATTCAACAATCTAAGATAGGTCAGAACTTGCAAATGAAATACTTCCTTCATCTCAATAACTGACTTTAATTCAACAACAATTTCATCTTCAACCAGCAAATCAACCCTTTTATCATCAGAAAGCACTATTCCTTTGTAAACCACAGGAACTGGGACTTCTTTTTCAACTTTTAACCCACGCAATCTTAATTCATGCAGAAGCGCATCTCTATAAACATCCTCAAGGAGCCCTACTCCCAATGTTTTATGCACCTCAATTGCAGCTCCAATTATCTTGCTCGTTATGTTGTTAGCGTCATTTTGCATATTTAATGCATATTTATCTGCTATATTTCACATTATGACTAATAATTTTGGACTTCCCACAGAGACACAGAGTTCTCAGAGAATTACATTGCAATGATTTTGAGTTCTCAGAGGTCGCGTCGCGACAGGGGAGTACACAGAGCCGTTCGGATAACATCAGCAATGCCGCCAAGGCACTCTGTGAACTCCCACTGCCCGCATGGCAGTCATCGTCATCGT
>JAGHVC010000037.1 GCA_018064505.1 Candidatus Minthosoma caballi
GAATTATATATTTTATTAGTGATATATTATTGGTGAAAGGGGAGTAAAAAGGAACTATTTTTTCTTTGTCAGCATCATCAGATTACTAAGTGTGCCGTGAGTTTCACCATCGAACAACATCGTCTCATTGAAATAGTTCCATCGGTACAGCTGACGGTCATAGTAACGGAAGGTAATGATGTCTGGATAGAGCTCATCTTCATCTTCATCTTTATAGTCAAGTTCGCCATACACACGAATCTGCAGATACTCCTTATCGTTCCACTCTTTCTTTTCTGCTATGCCACGACACTCGCCAGCACAGAAAGCTGCGACAATCAGACTGTCGGGATTAAACTTAGTACCAAGCATCTCGGTGCTTGCATACACAACCATTTCGTCGGAGTATTCGTTGCTGTTCACTTCCCACCGTGGAATGACGTACACACCGCATTCTGCACTGATGCGGTCTATGGTAGATGTAGCTTTGAGTCGTGCCTCTCCTTCTGACAGCGCCATGAAGATGTTGTTATTCACCACAGCTACAGATGAGTCCGTCGTTTCCCAGTACACTGCGGATGGCAGGGTAGTCATGGAGCCGACCATTGGGGTCAGATTGATGCTGTCGCCCACCATTACCGTGAGCGAATCGGGGTCGAAGAATATATGGGTGTATTTCTCTTCATCGCCCAGTTCGAAATCGACAAGACCACAAGAGGACAAAGTGGATAATGATGAGCAGATGATGAAGAGGAGAGGCAATCCATGCCTCAGTTTTCTTATTGCACGAACAGTCTTTCTCATTGCTTTTTAGGCGCTTTTATAGTTACTGTATTTGATGGGAAACTCTTTCTGCCGTCCTTATACTGAATCATAATGTAGAAGTCAGCGCTTTCGCCGCTACGCAAGATATAGTTTGTATGTGAGCGCTTGTTTGCGTCAGCAGAAATCAAGAATTTAGGGCGTGTGTCGTTTTCCTGCTTCTTGAAGATACAGTAGTACCACTCGCCTTTAAATGGCAGCTTATCGTCAAGCTCCCAAGCAAGTATGGTGCAGCCTTCCTTCTCGTCGAAGTCGCCAAACAGTTTGATTTTCCACTCAAACAGTGCGTCGCCTTCCCATGCCATAGAGAGCTGTGTGCTGAGCACGTCCATGCCGTTGAGACCGAAGGTGCATACGGCATACACGTAGCGGTCGTCGCGATTATACTCAGGGCGATCCACTACATCCACCATGCCGCCCAATGCATTCACTGAGTCTGCGTCCCAGCGGGCAATGACTGTCCAGTCGTTAGGTCTGCTCTCTAAGCGGCGAAGCAAGAGGTGGTAGTCCAGCTGCTGGTCGTTGCCGCAGCCCCAACGCATGTGTATGCCATCGTCCTCTACGCTCGATGATTCAAGGTGGGCTTCCGATGGCGGCAAGATGCTTGGACGCACCACCTGAAGCACTGGGGTGTAGTCGCCTTCATTGGTAGAGTAGTCGATGGCGCGTACTTTATAATAAATGTATTTCTGGTTCACGGTCATATCCACGCTATCCACAAACATCTTCTCCTTCAGCTTACCCTCAGTCTTGAGCATGAACTTGTGAGTGGTGTCATTGGCAAACGCTACCTCGTAGTACTCAATGTCGTCTTCATCGCTGTCCCATGTCAGGGTGATGGTGCCATCGTTGGCATTGGCTACAGCCTTGAAGTTGCGTGGGGCGTCAGGTGCCTTTACGTCCTTGAGGCTCATGAGCTGAGGAATAGAGTAAGAGCCATTGCCTTCGTTGTCGAAAGCTCCTACTGTCACCATGCCGGCAGGCAAGCCTGTCACATCGACGGTGAATACCGTATCGTTGGCTCCGAAATAGTCTTTCGCAAGCTTCTTCCACTCGTTGCCTGTCACCTTCTGGTTGTAGTACATAGGCATGAAACCCATGAAGTCGTCTTCTATGCTATCCTTCTCTATGTGGAATGTGGCAGTGACTCCCTTTGAGAGATCGGTAGAGTCTGTGTGGTTGATTTCTATATAGCGAATCAAAGGTGACTTAGGACCGACGATGTCTGGAACATGTACCTTGTGGGTAGGCGAAGGATTGGTCAGATCGCCAAACGCATCGTGAGCGAACACACGATACTCATAGTCGCCAGCCTCTGGCACAATGTCTTTGAAGAAGCAGTCGTCATTGCCCTCCATGCTGATGGACATCATGAGATAAGGCATGCTGTTGACACGTGTCCACTCTGCTGTGCCCACCTTGCGGCGCTCAATCTCGTATGTGGAGTGAGTCTTATCTATCCACCACAGGCGCACTGAGAATGGACCCACAATGCTATCGCCAAGCTGTATGTCGTAGTTCTCTTTCTTATAAGGCTCATTCACGACCTCTGGCAAATGACCTGCACCCATTACGATGCTGCTGAGTGAATCAATCTCTGTAGGCTGAAGCACATACTCATACTTGTGTCCTGGCACGACGTCAAGATCGACGTATCGCATAGCCATGCGATCGGCAATGTCGCGACGCCACTCAGAGAGAAGCACACCGAAGCCGAATCGTGCCTGCTGATCGTCGTGAAGTTCAAGATACGCTCCAAGCGAGCCTGGTTCGTTGCGAGTCTGGTCGGGTGTCATGCCATTCTCTCCATAGAGGAGACCCATAGCCATGTAAGCCACGGAGTCGCTCTCAGGATAAACCGCTCTCATCTGCTCCAGGCTCCAAGGCTTGAGACCATATGCAAGGGTGTCGAAGCGGTATTCGGTGAGATCCAAACGATAGAGATTCACACCCGACTGGTTGAGTTTGCGCTGAGTGATGTAGTCTTCGCCAGCCCATCTTATCACTATACTGTCCCTGTATGTTCTTGCCAGCATGTGAATCTGAGCCGTCACTCTTTCCTTGCGTGGCATAGGGAGAGCAGAGTCAATAACAACAAAGATATTAGTGTCTGGCTGTGGAATGGAGTCTGGTATGTCGTAAACTTTCCCCACAGTATTTCCTGCAGTCACCACTCCTATCAGCACTGACAGCACTGTACAAGCCAATACGATTTTCTTAAACTTAAACATATATTTAGTTTTTGAGTTTATTTACGTTTCTGAGTTTTTTTATTTTACTTAAGCGTTGTCTTCAGTTCATTATTAATAGCGGTTTTATAGCTATCGAAAGTTCTCTTGGTGGTCAGACTCGTGTTGTACTGAGACGCAGCATTGTCGAGCGTTGTGGCGCACTGAGTCAGCAACGACTGCAACTCTCTGTATGCTGCTGTGCCAGGAACGGCATTGCTTAATCCACTGTTGATATAGCTCTTTACTCTATCACCCGACTTCTGAATAAGCTGAATATTCTTATATTGACGGTCTGAGTATGTAACAAAACTATTATAATAAGAATCAAAATTTGACGCAGCTGCTTGTGCAAGTCGTTTGTTAGTAGATGATTTTAATCTGACGTATGTTTTGCACTTAAGAATGAAACCATCGTATGCAGTTTTAGCATTGGTCTTAGCTGTTGCTATATTGCTTCCATAAGCCACCACTGTGTTGTATCGACTCTTCATAATAGCCAAAGTGTCGGTAGCCAGTTTTATGTACCTGCTTGTAGTAGTAGCTGTAGTCGAATTGCCCACCAGAGCAATCATTTTTTCGGCTGACCTAATCTTAGTGTTTAGAGTGGCCTTGCTATTCTCCATGTTCTGCTTATAGCCTTTGCACTCGTTTAAGATACTGCCAATGATAGTGAGGCGAGTCTGGCTGACTGTGTAGTAAGAGCCTTGGCTGTCAGTAAGCTTAGCAATCTTCTGAGCCAATTCTTCTGCCCTTGAATTGAAGTCGCTAATGGTGTTGATCTGAGTTTCGGCATTGCTGATGTAGCTGTCGAAGTCAGTAACATACTTCTTCATCTTTTCCAGACTCTGCTGAGCTGAGGCTTTGGCAGATGCTGCTCGCGATGGAGTATCAATGCCCTGTGCACAATAATTCTGAATCTCAGTCATGAGACTTGCTACATTGCCATTCAGCAGGGTTGTCACCTGACTGTCGTCTTTGCTCAGACTGGCTCTCTTTGAACTGACAGTTGATGAAATGTAAGTCAGATCGGTGTAAGCATCCTGAACCTCCTTAGTCTTACGCTTGTCATTTTCGATGTTTGCAACATACTCCTCTGCTAAGCCAGCGAGACGCGCTATCTCATCGGAATAACTCAACGATGTCTCGTAGTCCTCATTAGCCTTTTCCAAGTAACTCAAAGCAGTAGAAGAGTTATTTTTCATAGACGTGTATTGCTTCGTACCTTCGAATGTGTATGGCTCAGCATCTGTCAACTGCTGGTCAACCTTATTCTTAAGCTCTTCAACACGCTTGCGAATACCTTCTATCTTGTTGCAGTAATCGATGCCAGTGCTTCTTCTGAATGTTACTTTCTGGCACTCTTCCTTCGCTGTCTGGTAATACGAATCGGTCTTGTATTTTAGATAATTGTTGTAAGCTTTCTCGCAATTATTGAAGTAAGTGGTAGCATAATTCTTCAGTCCCTTGCTATATGTAAGTTGTGAAGCAATGGAATCAACCTTCAACTTCATTTGAGATTTATAAATAGCTGAATTATTAACGTATGTTGCTACTTTTGTCTTTGAAGAACTCTGAGTTGCAGTAGCAAGCTTATTGCATACAGACTTAGCATCATTATAATAATAGAGTGCCTTGTCATCGAAGGCGATAACTTCATCTGTAATCTGCGAGTTCTCGTGATGGTACTGGCGACAAAGCTCAATATCATGAGTTGCATTGACCATCAGGATATGAGAGTAACCAACATTGATCTTCAGGTAATTATAGGCTTTTTCTGCTTGTGAGAGATACGACTCGGAACTTCTCAAGTAAGTCATTGCTGTAGCTTTTTCGTAATCAGCATCTTCTTTATAGCCTTTCACTGACGTGAGCTTAGCCTTAGCATTGAGGGTGTATGTGTTAATAGATGCCTGAAGGGTTGCCTCCATTGCTTTTACTGCATAATTCTTCGTAGTCTTCCAAGCAGATTCTGCATTGTCAACACACTTCTTTGCCGACTTCTTCTTTGCTTCCAAGTTATTACTGTAATTCATAATCTGCTGTTTTGCATCAACTATCGTTTTGAGATAGCTGTCATAACTTGTCGTATTGGAAGACGATGCAGTTGTTGAAGCTGCAGAAATAACACTATTGATCGTACCCTTGGTAGTTGAGGTAGTATTGCTTGTATAATTGTTGACAGAACCTTTGACAGAAGGCGAACTCAATGGAGTGTTCACTGTCGCGTATGAGCAGCCACTACCGTTCTGCAGATTGGTCAAGACAGTGTATTGTCCTTTCTTGAAGTCATATCCATTCACACGATATACATAGAACAGACCAGAAGTTATAAGCTTCTTTGCAGCTTCTATGTCTAATGTCTGTCCTGATGGATAAACAGCATTAACTGTCTTAGGATTGTAGTAATTCTGTGTACCCTTGATCTGTTTGCCAGGGTCGCTGTACAGCACATTCATAAATGTAAGTCGAGACAATTCGGTGAACTGATACAATTGTATATCAAGGAAAGCACGCGGATGGCTCATAGACATCTGTGGGAACATGTTTGAAAGCTTAAGGTACATACTGCCCCAAAGCAGACCAAACTGATACGATGGCACAGAAAGTGTGTAGTTGCTGACCTGTTCTGAATTTTTAGTATCACTGCTGCCCGACACTACGAATGTTCCACGTTTCCATTCCACATACGACTTTATCGCTTTGGTCAAATCGTTCTCGCCAAATTTTGATGGTATCAGATTTGACATGTAACTGGCTGATGCGACAATCTGATTATATATTCTTTGCTGGAAATTATCCACTTGATTATACTTATTCACGATGTCATTGGTTACATACCAAATGTACCTTGTGAATGAGCCGTTCTGTGAAGGCAAGAACCTGTATGCTCGCTTGTCTGTCGAAAGCAGATAGTCATATACTCCGTCAGTTGGCTCAGGCAAAGGCCAATTGCCATAACCTGGCTGGTACTGATTTAAGTCGTAGAAGAACATATTGCGAATCTTGCTTCTGTCATTCCATATATTGCTTGCAGTAGTAGAATTTGCCAATGTACCTTCGTACTTGCCAGCTCCTGGCACATTCAGTATTACTGACTGACTTGTTGTAACATCCAATCCTAATTTGTCGGTATCCACGCGCCAGCCTCCGATAAAGGCGAAGTTGCTGAGATATCCAATATAGAAGAATGGGTCATAGTATCTTGCCATCTTGCCATTCAGAGTGACGTCTTTCATGGCAATAGCCTTGTCGTATGTGCTTGAGATACTGAAGCCATCATAACCATAACCGCTGAGTCGAGCAGCACAGAATGGTCTTTCGTAAGCAAGATTAATAGGGTGACCAGGCTCTCCTCCGTCGGTGGCTTGAGTAGAGCCAGTCCTCCATGTGTTGCTTGAATGCAACACGCTGATGTGCTGCTTGCCTATGTGTAATGTGTCTGACTGAACCTGACCTTTTGAAGCCGAATATGTTACATAATCGAGACAGAGGATATATTTCTCGCCAGATGATACTTTCTTAAACTTGTACTGAGGCTCCATGTTGCAGGTGGATTCTGTTGTTACCCAAGCATTCTCCGAACGCTCAAGCTCTCTGCCGTCGCTGCGACGGAGTATCCAGTAAAGTTTACCCTTGTTGTATGCTGTCTTGCTGATGTCCTTAGTCAAGGCAATGGTTGGAGCTGCAGCGTCATTATAATACACATTGCGGTAGTTGTCCACATCGCCATCCTTGATGCCATCGTTCAGCTTATTGTAGTTGCTTGGGTAAGCAATGGCAATATATTTGTGAAGGTCGCAAGTGTCGGCAAATGCCTCGTCAGGTTTTGTGCTGAAGAAGTAGTCGGCATACTGAATCCAAGGTTTGTTCACATACTTGCTCTTTTCTTTGTCGAATGTAACAGGATCAACCTCCTGGCCTTGTGCTAACTCGAATGCACGACCGCAAATCTCCAGGCGATAATACTTGTTTGGCTTAATGTACTTTCTGAGTGTAGCCAAGTCGAGCACCCTGTGCTGAGGATTGCCGCCAGAGAAGGTGATTTTGTAAGAATTAGAATAGTTGTTGCCATACGACTTGTCATCATAATAAAAAATATACGGCTGGTAGTACGATGGCATCAGACTTCTGGTCAGATTATTCTGTCGTGCCTGTTTCCAAGTCTTCTCATTATACTTAGTCGAGTCAGAGTACTCATAAAGCATTATATAGTCGTTAGCACGGAACACAAATGTGCGCTCAGCCTGGATCTTGAGGTTGTTGGCATCGCCATTGTAGTCTTTAGCAATACGGTTGAACTCGTTCTCGTCGAGCACACGGAAATGTTGTTCAAGCGGAGCATTGGTGTTGACGTATGATGCCTGGAAGATTTCGCTGCTGATCTTGTTGTCGTCTTTCCACATTTGCGCACGGATGGTGTCGCCAAGCGAGCACTTGTCGAAGAGCTTGAAGTTGTCGAGAGGATTGCCGACGAAGAGCTGGCAAGTATTGCCACACTCAAACTCAAACTTCTTGTTGAAGCTTACCAAGCCACCGAGCAGGTTCACCTTAGCACGGAGCTTGCCCATGAAGTATGTTGGGTTTGGACCGCCCATCTCAAGCACGCCGCCTATCTGAGCACCTGCAAGTTTGAAGTCATCTTTGTAGAAGCCCAGATTGATATGAATGTTGAGGGATGCTGCAAAGTAAGCATAGAGTTGTCCCTGTCCGTACCATTCGTTGTAGCCTGGGTGTCCATTAGTATTGACACACACAGCGCCTTTAAGTTTGCGGAGCGAAATGTCGAAGCCTGCCAAAGCATCGATATCTGCACCTATAATGCCAAGGTTTACATCAAGATAACCATATACTTGAGCACCAAACATTACGCCACCTGCTACGCTGCCACCGAAGTTGGCTTTTGCTTGGGCGCGGGCAGAGTTGGCTGCGCCAATACCGTCAGACTGAGTGTAGCCCTTAGAACTTCCGTCGAGGAACTTGGCAATCTTGTCTGGGATAGGAGGAAGCTGACCGTCGTTAGGCAACTCGTTACCCATACACATATAAGCATTGGCTCCAATTACGAGAGTCACAACCTTAGACTTGAAGCTGATGAGCGTGAGGCTGCATCGCTTGTCTTCTGCTGGCTCGCCAAGATAGACGTGCCACTTTACCTTGTCAAGCTTCTTTCCGTTCTGCTTGCGTGTTATCTTGACATCGAGAGATAACTTAGCTTTGCCTAACTCAGCTGTTTCCTTCTGTTCCTTGTTATTTGTCTGAGGCTCTCCGCTCGCCTTGTTTTGCTTGTTGCTTTTCTGTTCACCCTCTTCAATCTTACTGAAATCAAGTGGTTGCAATATTGGCAAGTCTCCAGCCATGCTGTTTACTTGCTTCAGCAGAGCTGTGTTGTTCACCTTTGTGTCAACAGTGAGCGTAAGCTGGAAGTACTCATCCATTGCGGTGTTCTCGTAGATAATAGTCATATTATTATCAATGAAACCACCCATTGCGGTTAGCTTGCCTTTGAATAGGAACTGAGTCAATCCGCCCTTGCCCTGACCGTCGCGGTTCTTGTCGTATGCCACAGTCATATCGAAGTGACCAGACATGAGATCGTCGGCTCCTATCGTGGCAATGTCAATGCCCAAGATGATGCCTATCGCACCGTTAGTAGGCGTGACTTCCTTAGGGCTCGTCGTTGAGCTCTTACAGTTGAAGTAGAATCCACCCGATATACCGTTAATCTGCACTGGAGGGATAGGTATTCCTTCCTTGCCCTTCATTGCCACATACATATAGCCCCAAGTGTAGTTCTCAATGTCGGTAGTGCCCTTATGCTTGAAGTAGCCGCCCGTCATGTCAAGACGGAATATATCGCCTGGAAGCGCCACTGTTATATCACCCGAGAAGCCTTTACCCTTAGCTTCATCATCGGCAGAAACGAGTTTGCCATCGAGAGTGATGCCACAGAATGAAGTATGAAGTCCACAGCTGTCGAGTTTTATTTCATCGAACTCAGCTTCTATATTTGAGAAGTCTTTCAGTCCGTTCATGCCAGCCTTCAGAGTGATGGCTGCCATCGCACTGATATCTACTCCCTTGACCAAGCCGACTTTGCCAGCCAACGAGAGTTTGATGCCCAAATCAGACTTAGACTTGTCATCTTTCTCTATCTTGTAGTTGGTGAGAGAAAACTCAAATGGTCCTACCCTCTTTTCGAGCGAAGCAAGCGACCAGGCACCTGTGTCGAAGTAGAAGTTGCCAGACGAAATTGTTTTGCCGTCATACAAATTGAGGAGTATCTTGGTGTTGTCTTCCTGACTTGCCTTCTGCAACTTGCTAATTGCAGCATACTCCGACTTCCACTCGGTGGCATTGCAGTTTGCTATTCGGAGTCCAACGAAGTGAATATCAGGGATGTCAATCTCTATACCAAGCTTGCTCGAAGCAAGTCCTTCAAGTTTCTCTGTACCGCCGATGGTCATGTTGCCACCCATCTTGAGCTCAACCTTGGTTTCTGTTGGACCCGAGGCACTGGTCTCTGCCTCTACAGCAAGGTAAGTAAGATTCTTCTGGAACTTGACCTTGGCAAGGAACAAGTCAAGATCCATCTCATCGTCCATCTGTTGAACGGTGAAGATGTATGCAGTGTTGTTCGTTTCCTTGCCACTCTTTATCTGCTTGCGAATCTCGCAATAATAGTCTAAGTCAGCCCTCTTGCCTTCTTTGGTCTTCAACAATGGAACTCCGATCTGTCCTTGGATATAACATTTGTTGAAGTTACTCTGAATAAATTGTACATACGCTTTGTCGAGGCTGAACTTCCATCCACCAAGCTTGCCTGTCTCTGCCGAGAACACATTGTCTGCACCTACGGCGAGAGTGACACCCGAAGCATCGAAGAACATGTCTGTAGCCTGAATCTTCAGACGCTTGTCACTGCTTTTGCCGAACTCGAATGCCTTAGGGAACTCAATGCCTATAGCCTTTATATACAAACCTCTCCATGCTGTGTCGTCTTGACCAACCAAGTCTGCATTCTTCGAACGCTTATATTCAGTAGGGAACTTGCCCATGCTGCTTGAGTTGCGATAGAGAGAGTGGTCATAGATAATGTCTGTGGCTGTGAAGGTCCAGCCTGGAAGATCCTCAACCTGGAATGGATCGATAGAAACCTTTGCTTCCCAGTCATCCCATTCGCTGAAGCTTGTTTTGAAAGTGAGAATGGCATTGTCCTTTGACATTTCTCCATTCACATCTTTCTTGAGCTTTGGTATCGTCATGTCGCATTCGATACCAAGTATCTCAAACTTATAGTCGTGCCATGCAATGTAGCAACCGTCTGTAGGCTCAAGCAAATCCTGTGGAGCCTTGAACTTTATTGTGTATGATGAGTTAGGGTCTTTGATTTCAAGGTCGCCGAGCAATGCAACTGTACCAGATTCAGGGAAATATGTTTCTGGAGACATACAGAGGCGTGGTGCACCAAACATGAGAATCTCATTGTCGGTATATTTTGAGTCATCAAGAGCGAACTGACCTATAACGTCCATAGTTGCCCAAGTTGGTGCAAATCGCATTGAGCCAATCTGCAAATCTACAGGGCTCGTGTTGAGGCTCTTTGGCACCTTGATAGGCAGATACAGTTCGTCCACCTTGCCCGAAGTAAGCAGATCGACAGCTCCCTTGCCTGTTCTATAGTATTCGTAGTAGTCGCTGATATCTACCTGCTTGGCAAGTCCCTTTGCCTCAGATGTGATATCCTTTGCGTATGGAATGTTCGAGTCGGCAAGCAAGTTGTCGAGACCATACTCGCTGAAAAGCTTGTCAACGATAGCTCCATTGTTGCCTGCTGCCGGGTCTGGCACGGAAACGCAAAGACCTCCGTATGCTATGTCATCTGTATTGATCTGGAGGGTGTCGAACTTGACACACACCATCAATGATGCGCCCAACGGAGTCCATTCTACACGTCCTTTTCCCTTGAAGGAACCAGGAACTTTGTTGTCATCTTCTATCTCATCGAGTGTGAGTTGATACTCTCCCATTGCAATCGTTGCCCCCTTCAAATCCTTCGCTGTCTTAGCTGTAGGCTCAAAGTTGCTGATTTCAACCATGCTCGAACACTTGAAATATTCTTTGCTGTAGTGCATTGTGAGAGCGAAGTCACGAATGTTGCATGTGTCGTTGACGAATTCGATAGACTTGCCGTTGGTGCAGGTAGGCTGGACTCGAAGGACAATGTAATCGCCGACTTCGACTTTCTCCTTTATGTCTTCCCAGGGAATGGTAGCCTTCAATTCCTCACCGTCTTTGACTTTGACAGTATATACAGGTTTGGTTTCCAAGGTAGCTTCAAGGTCAGCGGCATCGGGACCACCGTCGAAGAGCTGGACTTCGTAGTCAAACTTCAATTCATCAGGGTGTTCGCCTTCACCGCCCAGATGCCAGACTTTGCGCCATGTCACATCGATGTCATTCTCTATGAACACTTTACGTGCTGTGCTTTCAAAGTCAAAGCTTGGAGTGATAATCATTGGGTTGCGGAACGCATAGAGTGAATCTGTATAGATACTATCATTCAGTGATTTATTACCCATTAAAATCCAGTCATCTCCTTCTTCCTCTTCATCCTCGTCATCATTATCATCGCTATTTTCGTCGTTATTCACAACGGGCGATTTTATCTTGAACATACGATATGTACTCTTACCATTGTTATTGATGAGGATATAATTGAGTGCATTAGTATTGCTGGATATGGCTGTTATCTGTGCTATGTATGTTTTCTCTGTATTGAATTTAGTCGTGAGGACATACGAAGGAATTACGCACAAAGGCGAAACGAGACCTTTTGACTGGAAAACGATAGGATTGTGATCCATTGCGTAGTCTGGCTGTTGTCCTTTGAGAAGCTCAACAACCTTGAAGTCGTAAGTGTAGAGAGAGAAAGAGTTACCGCATGCAATAGTTGGTTGGGTCCAAGAGAATTGAGCTGACATTGGGTCAATTTCTGCCACCTCGCTGTCTTTTCCACCCATGAGCATTGGCATGAGGAAGTTAGGCGCCTGAGCAGTGTAGCACACCTTGAAGTTGCATTTACCTGTAGAAGGGTTGCTGGCAACGACTGGAGCAGCATACTGTGGGTTCTTCCACTTGTATGCTGTGAGATGAGCTTGATATTCACCTTCAGGCAACAAACCAAATGAGCCGTTTGAATAGCTGTCGAACAAGCCTGGAGGACAGCTTATTTCATTTGCAGGTATGTGATTGAAGAGATTCTTCATATCCACAGAAGTAAGTTGGTAAACACCATTTGCAGGAACTACGAATGGCTTACTTGGCTGACGTCGTGGTGGAGTGGTTATAGACAAACCTGATGCAGGGAGTGTTTGTTGTATCTGCATGCCAATATACACTTCCTGCGCTGTGGCAGAAGTGTTGGTAAGCTGCACTGTGAAATACTTGCCAGGATTAGACAAATATAAGAGCACCTGTGGTGGCAGTATTTGCTGCACTGGTGTGACTGTGACAGTGACATCCTGCGCTCTCAATGGAGTGAAAAGCGAGGAATAAAGAGTTAAGATAAGAACTATGACTTTCCACATCTTAAAGTCTGTTATGCTGAATCTCTTTGTCATGAGTTTATATTTTTGCTATATATATTATATATAATGTGTATTCTAATTTGTTATTGAAGCTGATGCTGTACAAGGGGATGCCTTACATTTTTGAAACCATTCGCTCTTGCTTTTCCTTTTCCTTAGTTGACTTGCTCTTTATAGAGAGAAGAGAGAAGGTGTATGCATAGTTGAGGCTCATGGTAATGTCTGTGCAATCAAGGTTGCTCTTGGTCTTCGTGATGTTTACATCGCCGTATTTGTTGAATGCCGCTGATGCAGAGAATACATGTACCTTCTTGAGAGTGTAGCTTGCAGAGAAGTCGCAACCGATGCTCATGTTCTTCGACTGACGTTCCACCTCATTGTATATTACTGATACGGTGGCAGAGACATTGAGGTTTTTATCTTCGAGGAATGAGCGACTTGTTGAGAGCGAAGCAACATCACTTGTATATTTCGTTTTATATCCTTTTGACTGTTGATGGCTGAGAGAACCTGTGAAGTCCATTTCCCAAGGCTTGACGTTGAGTCCATAGCTTAGACCGAGTGCTGTGGTTTTCACGTCGCTTTCGCCTGTGGCAAACTTGTTTAAGTCTTTATTTTCAGTATAGTTAGCTGAAACAGAAATGGAGTGACCAAAATCGTCGGTGTCAAAGCTGTATGATGGCGTGAGACTATAACTGTTCATTACGCGATGTACTTCGGAAGAATCTGTAACTTGTACTGTGCCATCATCTTGTCTCTGAAGATATCCGTTGTAGCCAATTGCGATATTGAAATGATTGCCAATGCGAGAGCTTGCATTAGCTCCATATACAAAACCACGAGTTGTGTACATCTGCTTGTTGGTCAAGTTGTCTGACTGACCATTGAATGTACCAGAAAGCGCTATTCTGTTGAAAAGGTTTGTGCTTGCTGTGATGCCAAGGCTCTGATAGTTGTTTGACATATAATATGATCCTAAAGAAGTATAGTCAGGTTGTACAAGGCGATAGCTGATGCTTGTGTTGAAGTTGCTGAACGAGAGGTTCATGTTTGCATCGCCGGCGAAACGTGCCAAAGAGCTATACTTAGTGTCGAAAATTTTGTCAAACTGTGTTGAAGTTGGAAGGCTCTCGGCTGTTGTATTGGTTGAGAATGCTGAAGTAGCGGCATTGGCAGTAAATGAGAGCCAAGGTGTTGGGGTGACGCATCCCTTCACGCCTACTACTATATTCTCCTGTGGTGCAATGGATTCGCGCCAGCGTTCATCGAGAGACTTGAGCTGATCGTATGCACGAAGGAGATAGATGTCAACATAGTTTTTATCGCTTCCAAATCCCGCTTTGAAGCCCCAGCCCATACGCTTGTACTGAGGAGTGCGGGCAAATGGATCGGTTGGGTCGGGATTGATAGCGGCTCTTAAGCGTCCGTAGAATGCTCCCACCCTGAATTTGTCAGTATTGTATTCAAGTCCTACGCCATTCCATGACATATTCATCACATAGCTGCTCATATCCATCGAAGACTGTCCTAAATGACCTGTCCAGTTCTTGTATGTAGGACTGATATTGAATGAAATTTGCGGATGGCTGTAGTTTAAGTTATCGTTGGTATAGTAGAAAGCGAATGGCATGCTGATGCCATAAAGATTTATGTTGAGATTGGCATACACCGAGTTGCTCATAGGAGATGCATAACCATCACCTACGGACGAATAGTGATATGTGTTCTGCGTGCCCACAGCACCAGTAATTATCAGCGGATCGCTCTTTGCGATATCCGAGATGTTTTGGGCATGCACAACTGACGGAAGCAACAATGTGAGTGTCAGCGCAACTATAAATTTTATAAGCTTCATCTTGATTCTCTTTCTATTATTGTTTTTTTTGGGGAAAGGGTTAATGGGTAAAGGTTAAAGGACCATTGCCTATTAACCTTTACTTTAACCTTTATCATTGGTTTACTTAATAACCTTCTTTGTTACACCACCTTGCTTGATGATGTAAACACCCTTAGTCATTGAGTTTACACGACGACCGTTAGCATCGTAGATTTCTACTTCTGTTGATGCGTTTGCTACGTTCTTGATAGATGTAGTACCGTTGACTGTCAAGTTGATTGGAGCACGAAGTGAACCGAGCATTGTAGAGTAAGTAACTGACTCATCAATGTCAAAATACTCATCAGACTCGCTGTTGTAAAGACGGAATGATACTTTTTCACCTGCTTTGCCAGCAACATTGATGAACATCTTGTTGCCCTTAACGAATGCGCCCATGCCACGGCATTCACCGTTTACGAAAGCACCGATAGAATAGTTGCTGCCACCTTCAAGAGCTGGGAGAGTTGCTACGATAGCCATGTTGTCAGCAAACTGAGAATCATCGAATGACCAAATGTTGAGAGCTGCAGGTCGTACGGTAGGAGCCATACGCTTTTGAGCTTCTGCAATTGGAGCTGTATAGCACTCACCCCAGTCGAGCGATCTGCCATCTGCATCCTCTGTGTAATAGATGAAGCCCTGACCTTCCTTAACTGTTGTGAATGTTGGTGATGCTACCCATTCTCCATCGCTAAACTCAGCGAATACGCCCTTGCCGAGGAGTTTGTCGCCTTCGCGTGCAGAACCCTTCAATGCATCAAGCACTAAGTTTACACTGCGATCATTCTCCCAAGGATAGCCTACCCATGTGTAACCCTTATGCGATAGGCTCACATTGTTGTTGTCAGAGTTGCCTGCAAGTTTTGCAGATGGAATTGTGATAGTTCCCAAGTTTTCGTCAGTGTATTGGCTCTTAATCTTATACATTACGCCTGGGTGGAGACCATCAATAGAACCAAAGAAGCCTAAAGTAGGATCGTTGTAGAGAAGATCCTTCTGTGAGCGGATTTCGATAATCTTGTTGTCTGCATCCTTCTGAGCCCATGGAGCTACAGTTGCAGATCCTGCAGTGCGGAGTGGAATGTAAGAATCATTAGCATCAATGAAAGTAGGAGTAATCCAATCCCATCCGTTAGCGAAGTGAACCTCAGCCTCAACCTTGATTGAGCCAGAACCAATAAATTCGCCATCGTATTCAACTGTGTATGCGTTGTCTGTCTCTGGAATTACATACTGAGCGCGGAAGTTCCATGCCAAACCTGATTCGTCTGCCATTGATGCAGTACCATTGTATGTAGTTACACTAACCTTGAATGGATCGAAGTCATCGCCCTGAAGGTCTGTGAACTGAACAAGAGTGTCGTGAGTCTTAGAGATGTTGATTTCTTCTGGAACATTGAAGCTTACAGGCAATTTAACTTTGACAACAAGAATTGCTGTGAGCGCTGGATTGTCTTTCGATGTGAATGTTACACGGAATGTGCCAGATTCTGTAGCTACCTGATTCTTAGGGAATATATCGTTTATGTTGGTAGTCCAAGCAACATCTGAAGCATCTGCTGGTGCAACTGTAACCAAAATATTCTTTTCAATAATTTTACCAACGTTGTCGCCAACATTTACTGAAATCTCATTTTGAGAAAGAGTGATACTTGTTACAGGTTTCTTAACAATAACGTGGACTGTTGTATTTAAGTTATGAGTAGCAGGACCAACTACAGTCTCCACTTTCAAGTCTGTTTCGCCCTTTGTTGTAGCAATACCAGTCTGTGCGTTGTAGATAGCAGGACCCTCGTTGTTGAACTTGAGACGATCGTCAAGATACTTATCGGCAGGGGCAAGAACGATTACATTTTTAATAGCATCAAGGACATTCTCACCTATATTTACAGTAACAGTTGCGCTGGTAGCCTCTATGCTTATAGGACGAACCTTGATGATTACATCAATTTCTTTGCTGAAATTACCACCGTCGGCTGGCGAGACCTTAATTTTTGTGCTACCACCGATATTAGCCATATTGCCTTTAAGGAGTTTCGTGTCTCCTATTTCAGTGATTACAAAATCGCTATTCGATACATTAGAAGGAAGCACTGTAACATGACCACTTAAAAGGTCCTTAATGTCATCGCCTACATAAGCAAGAAGCGGCTCAGTAATGTCAGACTCGATGCCTGTAGAAAGAATGGCTGCTTGTTTAATCTCAACTTTAGTGTAAGCACGGAAAATATCCTTCAAGCCATCTGGTTCCTCGCAGAGAACTTTCAATCTAAGATTGCTTCCACCTTCACCGGCAGGAGTTGGTTTCTTAGCTGTCAGAATGTTTTTATCATTTACTTCAAAGTATGCAGAAGAGTTAGAATAATCCCACTCATATTTTAAAGTCGAAATAAGCTTAGATTCGCCTTTTGGTTGTGCATCACCATAATTATATTTAATATAGTTAGTGAGGTCATGTGTGGTAGGAAGCAATGCTTCGATTTCAATCAAATCTTTGAGAGAAACGCCTGTTACAGCATCAAGGTTTAGGACAAAAGGAATATTAGGGTTTGTCTCGCCTGTGTATGTAGCTGTCTTAACGAATTCGTACTCAAGCCCCATATAGTAAGCTCTGAAGACAATTTTCTTACCATTGTCGTTATCATTACCCCATACACGGAGAAGGTAGAAATTAGTGTTAGGATTAGGAACAATTTCAGTGGCTCTACATTCATCGTCAATGAAAGCAGCAACCTCTGGCTGAACTTTTTGATCTGCATTTTGGTCTATACCATTAATTATCACTTTTACATACTGAGGAGTCTCACCTGGGTATTGATACTCATCTGGCGCCTTCCAATGTTGTGCCCATGTTGCCATACATGCCAACATTAACACGAGAGTTGATAAAAACTTTCTCATAAAAACTTGATTTTTTTTGATTATTACTATATGTTTATTGCTTTTCTCGTTAGTGTATTTTAACACTTTTACAGAGTGCAAATTTATGACAAAATAACGAAACGCTTTTTCACTAAAATGACTTTGTTTTTAACTTAAATTACAAAATGGCCCTTAAGCGGGCGTGATTCGTAAATTTTTCACTTGAAATGTGTTGTTTTTGTGAAAAAAATGGATAGAATCTGTTATTTTTGCATAAAAAATAGTAATAAGCAATGAATAAGGTTTTTCGTATAGTCATGTTAATGTTCGTTTGTCTCGTCACAGGATGCAACAAAACGCGAAATGCTGAAAGCGATGAGACGGTAGCGGAAGCACAGGCGATCGCTGACTCGCTGAACGATGTTGGCTCACTGCAAGAGTGGATTGCTTACTATAAAGCAGTTGATAAGGTGGAGGCGGCTATGCTTATACGTCAAAAATTAGGCTCTGTACTTAGAAACAACTCCGAGTTTGATGAAGCTGTGAAGCAACATGACACCTGTATAGTTGTGGCTCGTTCGATAAATGACACTCTGCAACTGATTATCGCCCTCAATAACCAAGGCACAAATTTTCGCCGACTTGGCGATTTAAATACAGCAAGCAAACTGCACTACGAAGCTTTGAATCTATGTGACAAGACAGCGGGTGACACTACATATGTTGCAAAGAAGAATGTGGTGTGTACGCTGAATGGACTCGGTAACATTCTTCTGTCTATGAAAAACTACGATGTGGCAGAAGAAATGTTCAGACGGGCATTGGCAGGGGAGGAAAGGCTAGGAAGTGCAACGGGTATGGCTATCAACTATGCCAATATTGGGGCGATAATGGAGGCTACAAGTAAGATGGACTCCGCGCGTACATATTATAATATGTCTATGGAAAAGAATGTGGAAACTAACAATCTCGTAGGCATCAGCTTGTGCTATCAACACATAGGCAGCCTGGACTTGGCAGAAGGCAACAGGGTACGAGCTCTGGAGAATTATCGGAAAAGCTACGGCATCGGTATGCAAACTACTGATGTGTGGCATAGGTTGTCTTCATGTGTGGCTATGGCAGACATCTATCTGGACGAGCAGAATGTAGATTCAGCATCAAAATACATAAATACAGGACTTACTGACGCTTTGCAAATCAACTCGTATAGTTATCTTGCTGACATATATGGTCAGTGCTCTCGTTTGCACGAAATGACTGGCAGGTATGACCAGGCCATGAGAGACATAAAAATGAGGGACATGTATGAGGACAGCGTGGTGATAGAGAAAAATCTAAACCACATAAACAACGTGAGGGTAAGGTATGAAACAGACAAGAGAACAGAGGAGGTAAATGCGGCTAAAAGTGAGGCAGAGCGTGAGAGGACGGTGCGTAAAATTTTCATTTATGTGTGTGTCTTATTGCTGATAGCACTGATCGTGACTATCGTGTATCAAACGATGACGATTAGGAAACACCGAGGGTACATTGTGAAAAAGGAGGAAGAAATCATGGACATGATGGAACAGATGGTGGGCTCTGCTGAGAAAACACGAAAGATGGTTGTACAAGGGGAAGCAACGAAGCAAGCGGAGTCAGTACAAGATGAATGTTCCTTTAGACAAATTGATGTACCAACTGGTGCTTTCCCTCAAACCGAACATACAGAAGAGGAACAATGTCTGCTCAAACAAACGGAAGAAACAACTATTGATGAATTATTATCCAAGGTAAACAAGCACATAAAGGACAATATCGCCAACTGCAACTTTAACGCCAGTATGTTGGCTGAGCTTGTGCTGATGAGCACGACCACGCTGAATAGGAAGATTAAGGCAATAACGAATATGGATACTACTCATTATATTCGCCTGCAAAGACTAAACAAGGCAAAGTATCTGCTCACCAATACAAAACTATCGATGGGCGAGATTCAGGCAGAGTGTGGATTTGAGTCACCAAGCTATTTTAGTCGTGCTTTCAAATCGGAGTTTGACATTTCGCCTACGGAGTTCAAGAAAAAACTATTAAGTAAAACTTTACCCCCCCTCTATATAGAATTTTCGGACACAGAATAGGTGATATAAAGCATGCTGCCGCTTAGTTTATGCACGAAAATATCAAATTTGTCGCTTGAGTGAAAAAGGACATATATTTGAGTGAAAAAGAATTTACCGAAAAAGCACCAAATTTGCAGTCAGAAAAGATATACACCTCATTCATTTTTATATAGTGCCGAGCACTACACAGAAAACTTTGGAAAGGTGACCCCCTAGCGATTACCAGATGACGCAGAATATCATCGGGGATTCGGTTGAAGCCGATGCTGTCATAGACTTGGTTGAGCAGAAGCTGGGTGCCGTTGATCAACACGCTGTCGATGTTGCCAAGAAAACATGCTGTATCCTTGACTTCCTTTCCCTTGCGGTCATCGAAGTCAAGTTCCTGCTGACTGTCATGGGTGTGGAGCCATAACTGAGCGTCACGGAACATCTCATCGCCCTCTTCTTCCGACTTTGCCACCCCGAACTTCTTCACTTCGGTGAATTTTCCATGCGCTTTGATTACGACGACAACGCTGATTGTGCCTGAGTGGTTGTTTTCTTGTGTACAAACATGGTGCAAAGGTACGAAAATAATGGCTTGCGTCACCCAACTAATTACCTAACATGCTGATTTTTATTCTGCACTATATAATGGCACAAAAAAGTGATGAAGTCAGGAAAAAAGCAATACTTCATTACAATGAGGTATTGCTTTTTTTGTTTTACAAGCAGGTAATCAGGATTATTTGCACCTGCTTATGTTCTATTAGCTTTTATTTAGTAGCATTCTTTTTCCAATACTTTTCCAATGCTTTAGCTTCTTTCACAGTGAGAGGAGCTACGGCAGCATGCTTCTGTTCTGAGAAATCGCTGCGTTTCATTGGTGAGCCTTCTGCATCGAAGTATCCTATTGGCTTGAAAGTCTGGAAGTCTGTAGTAGTGACGAAACCGAAGTTGTGAGGGTGGCGAGTGTAGTTGTCGAACATTACAACCCATTCATCTTTGCCAATGCGCTTCCAGCAGTTTGGTGCTTCGTGGCCCTGTGGCTCTCCGTCGTTGTATTTGTCATCCATGATGTAAGGGCCAGTGATGTTCTTGCTTGTTGCATGTTTCACAGTGGCAGTGTGCTCATGGCTTACATAGAAAAGGTGGTAAGTGTCGCCAGCCTTGCAGATGTCGGAGTCGATGACTGTGTATGCAGGCACTCCATGTTTGTCGAGTGGAGCCTCAAACAAAGGCTTTGGCTCAGAAATCATCTGCGTAAAATCGTCGTTCATATATACATAGTATATGAGGTTGTTTCCTGCTTTGAAACGAGTTGTGAAGTGCACGAGGATGCGACCGCTCTCATAGTCATACACAGTCTCTGGCGCCCACACGCAGCCCACTTCGCTCCATGGCACAGGCTTGCCATGATAGTTGGTCACTCCTGTTGGACAAAGCAACTTGGTGAAGTCCAAATTCGTGCGTGTCCAATGTATGAGATCAAAAGACTTCATCAGCACCAATCCCTTGTTGTTGCCCCATGTGTAGTCAGGGCCAGTGCGTTCCCACTCTGTGTCGCGATACTCCGAAATCTTAGAGAAGTGAGGGTTGTCGGCATATTTCTTTTGGGCAAAGATGTGGAGGTCTGTCATTGCAAGATAGAAACCTCCGTCTGGTCCGCGGAAGATGTGAGGATCGCGAATGCCATGCTGCATAGCAATAGAGTCGCCGCAAATGATTGGCTTGTCGTCGTTGAGCGATGTCCAATTATAGCTATCATAGCTTACGGCCATGTGCAAGCTGTGGTCTTGGTCTTTGTGATACACCATCACATAAGCGCCCATGTCGTCTTCTGTTGGCACTTTTGTTTCTTTCTTTGCGCTCTGTGCAAATACTGATGTCGCAGTCACGAGAGCAATAAGTAATAGGTTAGTTCTTTTCATGTCAAAGGTAAGTTATGGTTTTTGTTATTGTTTTCAATCCATCGCCTCGTTCCTTCCCTCACAGAGTCGAGCCCTATTTCTTCCACATTCAGTTTGTCTTTTGCTATCCACCAACATTCTGCCACATCGTCTTTTGCAGAGAAAGATGTAGATGAGTCAATCTTCACATGGAAGAAAGCATCGGTGGTGTGAACGAGGAAGTTGCTGAAATTGTATGTATTAGGTAGTGAGAAAAGGAAGGTGAGCTGTTCTTCTTTTACTTCAATGCCCGTTTCCTCTCTTATCTCGCGAACAATGGCTTGCTCTGAATTCTCACCAGGGTCAACAAACCCTCCGATGAGGTCGAGTGTGTCTTTGGCTGGCTCACAAGCTCTGCGGCCAATGAGCAATTCGCCACGCTCGTTTTCGATGATGGCAACGGTAGCAGCTGCCGAATTGAAGTAATAAGTGAATCCGCAATCCTTGCAGCGCTTCGACTTGAAGTCATGCTCTGCAAAGTTTGCGGATCCGCATGCTGGACAATATTTGAATTTGTCGAGATAGTGCATGGTTAGAGTACCTTCTTGAAGCGCACGATAAAGTCTTCAGCATCTGCCATTGAGAGGCAGAGAGGTGGCAACAGACGGATTACATTTGTGCCAGAGCATCCTGTGAAGCAGTGCTGCTCCTTTATGAGACGAGTGCGTGGCTCCTTGTATGGGATGTCGAGTTCGATGCCAATCATGAGTCCCTGACCGCGCACATCAACCACATGAGGAAGGTTGCCAGCTTTCATCTCTGCAGTGAGGGTGTCGATGAGGTACTTGCCCACTGTGGCTGCATTCTCTACGAGCTTCTCGCTCTCGATGATGTCGAGCACAGCAAGAGCACCAGCGCATCCGAGGTGGTTGCCGCCGAAAGTAGTGCCAAGCTGACCATAGATTGGAGTGAACTTAGGAGAAATGAGCACTCCGCCCATTGGGAATCCGTTGCAGATGCCCTTCGCCACAGTGATCATATCTGGCATCACGCCGAGATGCTGATGGGCAAAGAACTTGCCCGAACGGCCGTAGCCGCACTGTATCTCGTCGCAGATGAGCACAATGTTGTGTTCATTACATAGAGCTCGCAAGCCCTGAAGGAACTGAGCGTTAACCATTCGGATGCCGCCCACGCCCTGAATGCACTCAATGATTACTGCACACACATCTCCCTTCTCAATCTCTGTCTTCCATGCAGGGAGGTCGTTGAGAGGAAGATAAGTGACATGTCCGTTTGCATTTATAGGAGCTATAATCTTTGGGTTAGCAGTGGCTTCAACAGCCAATGATGTACGGCCGTGGAAAGCCTTCTCTGCCGAGAGAATGCGAGTGCGTCCGTTGTAGAACGAAGCAAGCTTCATGGCGTTCTCGTTTGCCTCTGCACCTGAGTTGATGAGGAAAAGCTGGTAGTCCTCATAGCCACATGCCTTGCCGAGTCGCTGAGCGAGTTCCTTCTGGAGTGGGTTCTGTACTGAGTTTGAGTAGAAGCCAAGCTTAGCCACCTGCTTGCTGATAGCTTCTACATAGTGTGGGTGTGCGTGGCCAACGCTAATTACTGCGTGACCGCCGTAGAGGTCGAGATATTCCTGACCGTTCTCATCCCACACTTTGCAACCTTGACCTTTGTCGATTGCTATGTCAAATAGTGGATATACATCGAATAAATTCATATAAGCCCCCCGACCCCCAAAGGGGGCGGCCATCCGGTTTGGGGGAGATGGCTTGAAAGCTCCTATACCCCCGAAGGGGGAATACCATCTATCTGAAGGATGGCTGAGAGCTTGTGTTTTTTTATTCCCCGAACAGTAACTTCCGAAAGAGTCCGGAAGGCTGCCCCCTTCGGGGGATAGGGGGCTTAGAATGCTGATGCTTTTAAGTTAAGACCTGCTTTCTCGTTGATGCCGAACATGATGTTCATATTCTGTACTGCCTGACCAACAGCACCCTTCAAGAGGTTGTCAATCATAGAAGTTACAACAACCTTTCTGCCGAAGACATCAACATGGACGAGTGCCTTGTTTGTATTCACTACCTGCTTGAGATCGAGAGCCTTATCAGAGTAGTGAGTGAAGGCAGCATCCTTAAAGAAGTCTTTGTAGAGAGCAACGATTTCCTCTGCTGGCATTGCCTTGTCGAGCTTTATTGTCTCTGTGCAGAAGATGCCACGAGCGAAGTCGCCACGATAAGGGATGAAATCAACTGTGATGCCCTCTGCTTCAAATCCTTCATCAAGAGTATCAACAACATGAGGAGCATTTGCAGGCTTCAGTTCATTGAGAGTCTGGCAAATCTCATGGAGATGCTGATGAGTGAAGAGCTTGTAAGTAGAGAAGTTATTATTTCTCCAAGAGAAGTGTGTTGTTGCACCAGGCTTCTGACCAGCACCTGTAGAACCAGTGATAGCATTAACAGCGATGTCATTTGTAAGGAGACCTGCCTTTGCAAGAGGAAGGAGACCTTCCTGAATGCAAGTGGCAAAGCAGCCAGGGTTAGCAAGATGCTGGCACTTAGCAATCTCTTCGCGATGAATCTCAGGAAGACCATAGACCCAATCTGTTGGTATCTTTGTCTCCTCCCCTAGAGGGGAGGTCGGGAGGGGTCTTTTTATGCGGAAGTCCTGTGCGAGGTCAATAATCTTAACATCCTTTGGAATAGAGTGTTCCTTGAGGAATGCCTCACTCTTTCCATGTCCGAAACAGAAGTACACCACATCAACCTTATCGAATGGCATCTCACTTGAGAACTCCATCTCAGTATCGCCCATCAGGCCCTCATGTACATCATACACTTTATTGCCAGCATTCGACTCTGAGTTGGCGAAGACAATCTCCACCTCTGGATGGTTAAGCAAGATACGGATGAGTTCACCTCCTGTATAACCTGCAGCACCTAATATACCTACTTTAATCATATTATCTTTTATAATTATTGCTGTGCAAGCGTTTGTTCATGTCATCTTTGTACTGCTGAATGCGACTTGGTCCCTTTGGCGCTAAAAGTGCTAACAAGATGTAAACCAATATGCCGACACCAAATCCGAGTACAAGAATAAGCATACCTATACGAACGAGCAGAGAGTTGATGTTGAAATACTCTGCTATACCGCCACACACGCCAGCAAGCTGTTTATCTGTCCGTGACAAATAAAATTTTTTATTCATGCTAAGATGTTTTATGCACAAGCCTACGGCTGTAAATTATCTCTCCTCGTCTGGATGCGCAAGGTAATAAGCTCTCAAAGCTGTAGAAGTAACCTTGATGAAGCCCTTAGCGTCCTCTGATGACCATGCCTTAGCAGTCTCACCATATTCTCCAAGCTTGTTTTTAACGAGATCGTTTGGAGAATCAACACCTACAGTTTGGAATCCAAGTGGACGAAGTTCGAGAGTAACCTCACCAGTTACATTGCGTTGCGAAGAAGCAAGCATAGCCTCGATGTCTGCCATTACAGGTTCAAGATACTGGCTCTCATGGAGGAACATTCCGTACCAGTTAGCAACTTGGTCTTTCCAATACTGCTGCCATTTAGAGAGTGTGTACTTTTCGAGGAAACGGTGAGCACCGATGATAAGCATTGGAGCTGCTGCTTCAAAACCTACACGGCCCTTGATGCCGATGATAGTGTCGCCGACATGACAGTCACGACCGATACCGTAAGCAGCACCAATCTCTTCAACAGCTTGGATTGCTTCAATCTTATCCTCATACTTCTTGCCATTTACAGAGCAGAGCTCACCCTTTTCGAAACCAAGCTTCAAGATTTCTGGACCTTCCTTTGTGGCATGCTTGAGGTAAGCTGATTCTGGGAGTCCCTGAGTAGAGTCGAGAATCTCGCCACCACAGATAGATGTTCCCCAGATACCTACATTGTAAGAGTATTTGAGCTTAGTGAAGTCAGCAGCAAAGCCGTTTGCATTGAGGTAGTCAATTTCCTCCTGACGGCTGAGGTTGCCATCGCGAGTGAGTGTGATAATTTCTACTCCAGGAGCCATTACGAGGAATGTCATGTCGAAACGAATCTGGTCGTTACCTGCACCTGTTGAACCGTGAGCGATTGCAGAAGCACCGATTTCCTTAGCGTAACGAGCAATGGCAAGAGCCTGGAAGATACGCTCTGAAGAAACGGAGATAGGGTAGCAGTTGTTGCGGAGAACATTGCCGAACACCATATATTTGAGTGACTTAGCGTAATACTCCTGAGTGACATCAAGAGTAACATACTTAGTTGCGCCAAGCTTATAAGCATTTTCTTCGTTAGTCTTGAGCTGCTCAGCAGAGAAACCGCCAGTGTTAGCGCAAGCAGCATAAACTTCATAACCTTTTTCTTTAGCAAGATACATCACTGTGTAGCTTGTGTCGAGTCCGCCTGAAAAGGCAACGACCACTTTCTTCTTTTCCATAATAAGCCCCCTCCTAACCTCCCCACCAAAGGGGAGGGACACCATGAGGGTATGTGTCTATTGTTATTTAATTATTATCTAAATGACGCTTCACCATCTCTTTGATGATTTCTGTGTAAACCTCAAAAGGCTCACCCTTATGTTTCTCAGGATCATAGAGCATGCCTGTGCAGATGCAGAACTTGCGCTCCTTCATCTGGAGGATAGGGTAGTTGATGCAACCCTGGCATCCACGCCAGAACGCCTCATCGTCAGTCAGCTGATTGAAGCTCACTGGCACATATCCCAATTGAGTATTCATCTTCATCACGGCATCACCGCTCGTCAGCGAAAAGATTTTAGCATGAGGCCAGCGCACGCGAGCCAGCGTGAAAGTGTGATCCTTGATGCGCTTCGCAATGTCGCGACCTTGATAATCAGGATGCACTATCAACCCAGAAGTCGTCACATAAGCCTTGTTGCCCCAAGTCTCAATGTAGCTGAAACCCACAAAAGTGTCGCCCAGCTCACACTGCTTGCTTGGGTCGAGAGCCAGCACAGCCTTGCCCTCCTTCATCTTTGTTGCCACATACTCATGTGTGCGCTCCGCAATGCCAGTACCGCGTTTTTTTGCAGCCTCGCGTATAGTGTCGAGAATCAAATCGACATATTTCTCGTAGCTGGCATCAGCCACGATTACTTTAATTCCATCTTCGTATTCCATTTAGACCCCTCGACCCCCATAGGGGGCGGCCATCCGGAATGATTGGAGGGTGGATGACCTGCTATGTTTAATTGTTGTTTAATTGTATGTACTCACTTCGCGTCAGCCTTCCCCCTTCGGGGGTTAGGGGGCTAAGTGACTACCCGGGTATACCGGAACGATTGTTCTTAAGTTTGCTTCTAAAATCTCCTTGTTCACCCCCTCCTCCAGAGCGAGGAAGATAGTGTCGTCGCCAGCAATGGTACCAATGATCTCAGTGAAACCTGCATTATCAATGTCGGCAGCCAGTCCATTGGCATATCCCGGACGGCATTTAATCACCGCTAGCTGTCCCGAGATGCGAATCGACATAAAGCCGTTCCTTACAGCCGTGCCCTCAGCCCTGTGCTCTCTCACCCTGCGGTAGTACGGATTGTTTGGCAGCATATAGGCTTGCTTGCCGCCAGGCACAATTCCCTTCACCACTTTCAGCAACTTCAAATCGCGTGAGAGCGTAGCCTGAGCAGGCCTGATGCCCATCTCAGCCAGTTCGCTCAGAAGCTCCTCCTGGTTGCCGATATTCTTCGTTTGAATAATACCCTTTATAATGTCAAGTCTCGACTGCCTGCCGCCATCCAGTTGACGCACAGAAGCCTTCCTGCCTTGCTGTCTTTTCTCTATCATGTTCTTAAATGAATAAATATTCACAAACGGCTGCAAAGTTACAACATTTCACTGAATAAAATGCATATTATACAACTTTTTGCTGCATAATATGCATTATTATTCACTAAAACCGCATTTTGTTACAATAATATATTGCACAGCTTGTTATAATAGCTAATTCATATAATCATTACAAAGCACAAAAGTGACATGAATCAACTTGCTGT
>JAGHVC010000181.1 GCA_018064505.1 Candidatus Minthosoma caballi
GTCTTACCAGAGTTTGGATTGAATGAGGTAAGCATGACTACTCTACCATTGTCGCCCTTGGCTGTCATGAACTCAATGTTGGTACGAATGACACGGAATGCCTCGTTGATGACATTACGAGAACGATCCTTGACAAGGATGTGGAGGGACTTATCTTCCTTAATCTTCTTTTTCTTGAAAATGTTGACTTTTGCCCAGAACTTCTGCCATGGGCCGAAGAGCTTCTCCTTGAGAGTGCGGTGGTGACGATGGAACGGAATCTCTCCGATGAATGGGATGGAGAGTTCGTTGAGATCGCGACGGCCACGAACTTTGTTGTTGACTGTCTCAGCAAGGAAGATGATGACTCCTGGGATGACGAGACCTGCAATGATGCCTATCCACCAAACAGTTGGATGGTCCGGGAATGTTGGCTTGTTTGAACCTGAGGCAGGAGTGATGACACGAGAGTTGTAAGCCGTGAATGCCTGAGAGAGCTCATTTTCCTCACGCTTCTGAAGAAGGTAGAGGTAGAGGCTTTCCTTGACTTTCTGCTGGCGCTCTACACCAAGGAGATACTTAGACTGATTTGGAGAACTTGCAATCTTGCTATTTGCATGTCCCTGAATAGATTGAGCAGAACGGAGACTTGCATTGAGCTGAGCTATATGATTGTCAATAGAAGCGATGAGAGCTCCACGAAGAGCTTCGAGCTGAACATCGTAATCCTGAACGATTGGGTTCTGAAGGGAACTGGCATTGAGGAGGTTGTTGCGAGTACGGAGGAGTGTGTTGTACTCACCAATCTGCGAAGCAAGACCAGCATCTGTGCCTTGGTTGGCAGGGATGAGCTGGTATTTGTTTGACTCATTTGTGAGGTAGTTGCGAACATAACGAGCCATATAGACCTGATTGTTGAGCTCTGTTGCCTGAGCTGAAGCGGAAGTTGCCTGACCTACATATATGCTGGCAACATCGTTAGCACTGGCAGGGATGAGGTTGGCAGACTTGAACGAAGATATATCGCTTTCTACGCTTCCAAGTTCTTCCTCAATCACTTCGAGGCGATCCTTGATGAACTCTGATGTGCTTACAGAAACACGGTTACGGTCTTTTACCCAGTTTTCGTTGTAAACAGCGATGACTGTAGAAAGGATGTTTGATGCTCGCTGTGGGTTCTCATCTTCATACTTAAGATTGATGATTGTTGACATCTCACTGACAGCTGACACTGAAAGATTCTTCATGCAGGTATTGATTGCATACTGAACAGGCATGCGCTCAATGCGAAGATTGATATTCTGCTTGAAGCCTGTGCCAGATTTCTTCACTTCAATCTTGCCGATAGGAGTTTTTACAGTCTGACCAACTTTTCCCGCTATTGGATTTGATGCAATTTCTGTGTTGTTGTGTGTGAAATCCTTGATAATAAATGTGTCGTCTGCTCTTAATGTGAGCCAGAACTCGGCATATTCGTTATCGTCGAGATCAAGAGGAAGAACTTCAATACTCAAATTAGAGCCATAAATCACTTCTTCATGGAATCGTCCCTGAATCATGTAGTTGACTTCAAGGTGAAGCTGACGAACTACAGCCTCGGCAATGTTTGGAGACTGAAGAGTGAAGAGCTCATTGTTGACATCCACATTGGTGTTGAGGAAGTTCATGTTTGCAGTAGCATTACTTCCTTTTGCCTCGTTCTTGATGAGGATGGATGCCTGACGAGTGTATGTTGGAGGGGTGAAAAGCAAGAATGCCTTACAAGCTAACAAGGCAATAGCAAGGCAAAGAATGAACCAATACCACTTTGAGGCAAAGACCATGAGCATGTCAAGGACTTTGAGGTATGCTGCGTTGTTCTTCTGCATCTGGGCTGTACCACCTATTTGCTGGTAGCCTGAGTTGGAAGAGTTTTGTGTTGTATCTTGAAGCATAAAACTAAATTAAAAATGAAAAGTGAAAAATGAAAAATATTGTTAACTTTAATGATAACAATGGAAAACTGCAACTGATATGTATGTTAGAACCAGTTGAGGACACCAACAAGGAAGGAAGCGAGAGACATCCAGAAAGCAGGGGTTGCTGTTGAGTTGCCATTGACTGTTGAGTTGCGCTTCTGCTTGTTGTTCTGTTCTACATAAATGACATCGTTCTGCTGAAGATAATAGACTGGCGATGCATAGAGGTCTTCTGCCGAACAGAGATTGACTTCGTAAACAGTTTTCTTGCCGTAGTTCTCACGGATAACTTTGACATTCTGACGCTGACCTGTGATGGCGAGGTCGCCTTGTGCACTGAGAGCATCAAGGAGAGTGAATTTATCGCGGTCAATATTGACACGACCAGCACCCACATCACCGAGGACAACAACATAGAGGTTGGAGTAATCGACTGTGACGATAGGGTCTTTGACGAGCTGTTTCTCGATAATCATGTCACGAATAGTCTCTTGGAGCTCCTGACGATTGAGGCCAGCAACATGGATCTTGCCAAGAATTGGGAAACGGATACAACCTTCAGAGTCTATAGTGTAGCGGCTACCACGAGACGATTCTGTTCCTCCGCCAGTTCCAGAATTTGCATAGAGGCTGAACAAATCGGAGAGTTCCTTCTCGCGTGTGCTGACAAGGATGCGAATCTCGTCGTCTGCCTTGAACTTAATCTCGACTGGGTTTTGTACTACGATGGAGCTACCTTGGTTGAAGTCCTGGAAATAAGCTACATCTTTTGGTGTTGAACAAGATGTCAACACGGCAACAATGGTCGCCATGACCATGCTGAAGAACAAGTGTCTTGTTTTCATATTTAATATTTTTTAACTTTTATTTCTTTATATATGAGGGGGTATGATTGCAAGTGGAATTTGTTGTTGATTTCAGGTAAGGACATAGTCTTACTTCTCCCCGACCAAGACAACAACATCTTTATCAGAGAGTTAAGAAATAACTCTGATTTAATACAAATATTAAAACTCACTATTGGGATGGAGTTTCTGTAGTTTAAATTTCAAAGATACAAAAAAAATGGGGAAACACAAAAAATGGGAAGAAAATGTAAAATCTTTTCTCAACATACGCTGTTGAAAGTCTTTTATACTATCAAAGGCACAGAGAAGCCCCCGACATCTTTCCCAACTTATAGGGTGTAAGTAGCGGTTCTCATAAGGTAAGAGAAGCGGTTCATAAAGGGTGTAAGACGCGCTTCTCAAAGGGCGTGAGATTGAGGTTCAAAAAAAACGAAGATTGTGTCACTTTTTCCCCCTCAAAAACTTGCGCCCGTCTCGCTTGATCGCTTACGCCTTGTAAGCCTTATCGCTTATGCCCGAAAAGCGATAAGGCTTCACGGGCAGAGACTTTTCAGCCTGATTCTATATAGCAAAAACACAGAGGACACGAAGGACGCAGAGTTAGTTGCCGTCGGGCTTTGCTATGTCGATGAAAGGAGAATCGTTCCAGTGGAAGGTGCGGAAGTCGTCGGGACGGAGAGGAGTGAATGGTGAGTAGGAAGGACGAAGGTGCTGGAGGACAGGAAGGTTGAGCTGCTTCATGCCTTCGACAATCATCTTGGAGATTTCGTATGCACCATAGGGATTGAAGTGAGTGTTGTCCTCAAAGGCTTTAGCCTGACCTGGGTAGGTCTGAGCAGGGTAGTGAACAAGGGAGCGCTTTGAGTCTTCGACGCCGAGAGTTTCGAAGAAGGCGCGTGTCATGTCGTGAAGTTCAATAAGCTGAACATCAAGATCTTTAGATACCCAACGCATGGCATCTGGATAGTTGGCATGTGTCTCGTTTATCTGCCCCTGTGGATTGAAACTGCGACGCTGAGTTGGAGTGACAAAAATTGGAGTAACACCTTTTGCTCGCGCTTCATCAACGAACTGCTTGAGGGCATACGCGAAGTTGTAGTATGCACCTGAGCCTGGGCGTTTTTCTTTCTGGTCGTTGTGCCCAAATTCCATGAATATATAGTCACCCTCTTTCATGAGAGAGGAAATCTTTTTGAGACGACCTGCTGAGATGAAGGATGTGGCTGTTTCACCACTCTCAGCGTAGTTTGCGACGGCAACATTGTCGTCGAACCAGTTGGTAATCATTTGCCCCCATGAAGCCCAAGGCTCGTAGTCTTGGTCAACAACTGTAGAATTGCCACAGAGCCAGAGAGTTGGAGTTGCGGATGAAGCTGGCTCTATAGTGAGAGACGAGAGGGATGGAGAGTCGCCATTTATCTCGATAGTGAGCTTATCATCCCAGTTGAGTTTAGTCTTTTCACGGTCTTTGATGCGAACACGATCAACAGCTTTGCCTTGGGCATCATATATGGTAGTGTTGCGCTTGTTGACTATGAATGAGAATGCTTTGAATTCGCCTTTCTTTGTGACGGCATCATGAACAAAGAGACGGCGAGATTCTGCACGAACGGTGGTGCTTGAAGGCTTCTTCTTTGAGCCGAGGGTGACCGTGACCTTGTAGTTGCCATCAGGCACAGAGACTGAGAAGTAGAAGATGCCGTCGGAGAGGCGGAAGGTTTCGGTTTGATTCTTGCGTGCTTGCTCAATGACGGGAAGGAAGTCGTAGCCCCAGCCTTTGGTGTCGGAGTAGATGTCGGAGGGGGTAACTTGAATGGCAGACTTATCGCGGCCATCGAATGAGAAATTGTGAGACTGAGAGATGGCAGGGATAGAGAAGAGGATGCCGAGCACGGCAAGGAGAAGGTGTTTCATATTCGTTTTTTTGTTTTTTGTAGAGGATGGATTCTAAAGAGCCTTTGAAAACTGAGTTTTATGGACTTAGAGTACTTTGAAGATGAGGGAAGGAATGAGTTTTTTGAGGATGATTCCTTATTTACGACATTTTCGATAGGAGAATTATTTGAGGTCGAGGCGCTGAAGAGAGACACCATCGGTGAGGGCTGTGAATGTCAAAGTGTGAGAACGCCCTGGGGTGAATGGGATGGTGATTGTGCGCAGGGCATAGTTGCGAAGCACATTCTGCTTCCATTCTTCGCTGCGATCGTGAGTCTGGTAATCTATCTCAATAGGCTGGGAGCCATCGAGGGATACAGAGAAAGCAAGGCGAGTACCTTCTATTGGATGGGTTGGAAGGAGTCGGAACTGGAGGGTAATCTCTGAGCGCGATGAGGAATGAGATAATGATGGGAGCTGAGAGTCACCAAAATTGAAAGTGAGCTCACTTGTCTTTGGTACAGGCCGCCAATCATCAACAGAGAAAATGGTGAATGGAGCTATGGATGGCTCTGGGTATTTGATTGGAGATGTGACAGATGAGAATACCGGAAGATTGCGCGGAGAGGCATTCATGATGCCACGCCAACGAGGGTTTGAATTGTAGGTGGCAGTAAGAGCTGATATCGAATCCTGTGCCTGTGAAGTGCGGTCAGGACACAGGAACTTGAAGTTCATCTGAGCAGCAGCCTGAACGGGATATCGAACAAGCTGAAAATATGCATCACGACGGTTTGGGGCAATGTTCTTAGAGATGGACTGAACTGCATCAGAAAGACGCTGATAAGCCTCAACACGAGAAACGACATCTGCTGTTGTCCAATCATCAATTGGGCGGAACTGATTCCAAAACTCTTTGTCTTGCTCTTCCACACGAGTGCCCCCCATGTGCTCAGGCTTTCGAATGAACGCAAGACGGTAGTGTTCTGTCATAATCGATGTGAGAGTGTCGGCAAGTTCGCCTCCAAACTCACGCTTAAGGAACATGCGCAGCTGGCGACGAGCATCAGTCTTGCGACGAAGTCCTGCCCATGCCATATTGAAGAAATCTTCTATCTGATATTCAGAAGGTTTTATATCGCCGACATTGAGAATCCACATGCGATCGACTCCTCGCATGTATGCCTCAGTGAGCTGATGGCGCATAAGAGTTGGAGAGACTGTGCCGAGCCAGAGATAGTCATGAGGACGCCCCCAATATGAGGCATGGTAGTAGATGCCATTTCCTCCATCACGAAACATCTCTTCTTCTGTAGGAAAATGACGAATGTAGCCATAATTGTCATCTGTCCACATAAGAGTTACATCTTCGGGGATGTCAAGTCCGGAATTGTATATATCGAGAACCTCTTTGTATGGAATAAATACTTGAGGAACCTTTGACACGCGAGTATTGACATGCGTAGAAAGAATGACGCGCTGATCATCAATGACTTGCTGAAGGAGTTCCTTTTTCTTTTCAGGAGTATCAGCGCCTAACATTGCGCCATCGTGAAGACCACGCATGCCAAGGGTGTAGATAATCTCTTGATCCTTAACCTCATCGACACGAGAAGTCCAGAAACGACGGACAGCATCGTCGTTGGTGACATAATTGTAAGAACCTTCGCCACGAAGTGCCCATTCTGTTGCAGGAGAGGTTGCCATTGGTTCGCAATGACTGCCACCAATGTATATGCCGTATTTGTGCGCCATCTCTTTGTTGCCAGGAATAGTGAAGAAGGGCTTGCCAACTTCGTGCATGGCAGGCCAATAGGTGTTAGCACGAAGACGAAGAAGGAGTTGGAATATGCGCTCATTAGTCGCAGGTCCTATCTCTCCCCCACTCCAAGGCAAAATACCCCAATCCTCATCGTTGATGAAGATGCCACGATAGGCAACTGCTGGCGACTGGTCTATGATGAAATCGTAAGAAAGAACAAAATCACGCACTCTATCGGGCGTACAATTTGCCCACCATTCCCAAGGAGACACACCCATTGCACGAGAGAGTTCGAGCAATCCATAAGCAAGGCCATGGGCATCAGCTCCATTGATGTGGAGAATACCGTTTTCTATAAAAAAGCGGAAGCCTTCACGAGGGAGAGAAGGTTCGAGCTGCGCTATAATTTTCGCTTTGCTGGGATTGTCGGTAGAAACAAGATCAGCCTCTATAACAGCCTTAACATCAGACTGAAGCATCGAGAGAGCTGTGGTGGTGACAGGGGCATCGGTAGGCTGGACATAGATGTATGTCTTTTGGCCGTGAGGGATGACGAAGTCCATGAGCTTCTGGGCTTGGAGAGAGAGTGAGATGAGTGTGCCGAGAACGGCGAGGATGAGGTGTTTCATATGATAAAAAAACGATGACGATGACGATGACAATAACGAAAACGAAGACGATAACGATGACGAAAATCTGTGAGGAGAGCGCTATACTACGAGGACGACTGAAGGTGAAACTTCAGAAACGGAAATATACGGAGCCAATAGAGGAATGGCACATATTTCACAGAAGAGGGACTGCCTGGATGAGCTTCGTGCTATTAGAGCCCTTGATGAGGATAGTGTAGCCCTGTGGCTTGGATTGAGCGATGGAGGCTTTGACTGCTTCGATGTCGGGATGGGTCATGGAAGAGCCAAACTCAGCACCTACAAGCCAAACTTCGTCAAAGGAGTAGGATTTTACTTTATCGATAATCTTTTGGTGCTCTTCTTCCGAAGCCTCACCGAGTTCCTTCATTGCACCAAGGATACACATTTTCTTTGGGGCCTGGATAAGGTGGAAGTTGTCAAGGGCTGCAGACATGGATGTTGGGTTTGCATTGTAAGCATCGACTACAAGCTGATTATCTGCCGTCACGGTGAGTTGAGAGCGATTGTTTGATGGAGTGTATTCAGAGAGAGCAGCCGAGATATCCTCAGCAGGGACTGCGAAGAGTGTGCCAATGCATGCAGCTGCTAACACATTATCTATATTATATGAGCCAATGAGCTTTGTCTGTACCTCGTAAGGAGAAAAACTTGATGGCTGTGGTGACCACTGGAACTTGAGGAAAGGATTACACTCAATTGCTTCACCCTTAACGAGAAGACCTGCAGCATCTTTCTGTCCATACTTGACGAGACGAATACCGCCACTGATGCCCTTGAGATGAGGGTTGTCATTGTTGATAAATGCGGTGCCGCTATCTGCACGAAGGAAATCATAGAGCTCGCCTTTTGTACGGATGACGCCTTCGAAAGAACCGAATCCAAGTAGATGCGCTTTGCCGACATTTGTAATGATTCCGTAATCAGGCAAAACAATCTCAACAAGAGTCTTAATTTCTCCTGGATGGTTGGCGCCCATCTCTATAACAGCAATCTGATGTTCTTTTGTGAGACGAAGAAGCGTTTTAGGGACACCAATGTGATTATTAAAATTGCCTTGAGTGTAAAGGACATTATATTTCTTGCTAAGAACAGCAGCTATGAGTTCTTTGGTTGTGGTTTTGCCATTAGTGCCAGTGATGCCAATTACTGTTGTGCCAATTTGAGCACGGTGGTATTTGGCTAATAGCTGGAGGGTCGTAAGTGCATCTGATGTAAGGATGAGACGGGCGCTAAGGTCTGGAGAATCGACAACAGCAGGAGTTTCGAGAATGGCTGGATCGTCAATCACTGCATAAGCAGCACCTTGAGAAAGAGCCGAAACTGCATATTGGTTACCATCGAAGCTCTCACCTTTGAGGGCAAAGAATATTGAATCCTGGGGAACATCACGGCTGTCAGTAGTTATGACAGGATGCTTGAGAAATATTTCGTATAATTCAGTAATTTCCATATTCATATTTGTATTTTTTGCAAAAACAGTGAATACACTCAAACACTTTCTCATTTCAGGAAAAGAGTTTGATTACATTGGCGTGAAAACATTTTTTCACAATTTCTTTGCAAAGATAGTAATAAAACATTACCTTTGTAAAAATTTCCATAAAAAAGACACATTGTTAATTAAAAACAGTAATTACATTATGAAAAAAACAGTTCTTTCGTTGCTACTTATGGTAGTTGCATCAACAGCATTTGCTCAAGACATTCAGTTGCATTATGACTTTGGTCGTAATCTTTACCCAAATGAAGAGGCTGGCCGTCCTAAGATGACAGCAACATTCGAGCAGTTCAAGGCTGACGATGCAGGTTCTTGGTTTTACTTCGTGGATATGGACTTCAACTGCCAGGGAGCAGTGGGTGCATATACTGAGGTGAGCAGAGAGTTCAATCTTTGCAACAAAGGATTTGCTGCTCATATTGAGTATGATGGAGGCCTCAACCTTGGCACCACATTCCAGCACTCTACACTTATTGGTCCTGCATGGAATGGACATAATGATGATTTCAGCACAACATATTCTGTTCAGCTGATGTACAAGCAGTATTATAAAAACAATTCACACCGCGCATACGCCAGCGCCCAGCTCACAGGCGTGTGGAGCACCACATTTGCAAACAAGGCATGCACATTCTCTGGATTCATTGACCTTTGGAGAGGAGAGAAATTCAACAATCATGGCCAGCTCGTGCTCTTGTCTGAGCCACAGTTCTGGTACAATCTGAACACAATTCCAAGCATGAAGAAAGTAAATCTCAGCATCGGTACAGAGGTTGAGATCAGCAACAACTTTGTATTCAACAGCTATAACGACAAATCATTCTTCATTAATCCAACAATTGCTTTGAAGTATGCTTTCTAAACTCTTCGGATTTGATTCCAAAACAATGACAATCAGCAAGGAAGTCATCGGCGGCGTGACGACTTTCCTTACGATGGCTTACATCCTTGCGGTAAACCCAAGCATTCTCTCTGCTGCAGGAATGGATGCAGGAGCAGTGTTCACAACAACATGTATTGCAGCTGTCGTGGCAACGCTTGTAATGGCATTCTATGCAAAAATGCCATTCGCACTTGCACCAGGCATGGGTCTCAATGCATTCTTTGCATTCACAATCTGCGGTTCCATGGGCTACAGCTGGCAATTCGCCCTCACAGCGGTATTGCTTGAAGGATTGATATTCATTCTTCTAACTGTGACTGGGCTTCGTACAAAAATTGTAGAGTCACTCCCTTTAGTTCTGCGCAATGCAATTTCTCCTGGCATTGGATTATTCATCGCTTTCATCGGCCTCAAAGGAGCTGGAATAGTAGATAGCAGCGAAGCCACATTCGTCACACTTGGAGACTTACATGCTCCTGGCGTATTATTAGGAGCATTCGGCATTTTACTTACAGCCATTTTGCTTGTAAAGAATGTAACAGGTGCTTTGCTTATTGGCATTGTTGCAACAACATTAATCGGCATTCCTCTCGGTGTGACAAACTTTAATGGCGTATTTGACACACCGCCAAGCATTGCCCCTATAGTGTGGCAGTTCGACTGGAAGAGCATCTTCACATTAGACATGCTCGTGTGCGTGTTCACTTTCCTCTTTATTGACATGTTTGACACTATTGGCACGCTTATTGGAGTTAGCCAAAGAGCAGGAATGGTGGACAAAGACGGAAACATCCCTCACATGGAAAAGGCATTCATGGCAGATGCTATTGGCACAACAATAGGTTCAATGTTAGGAACTAGCACCGTCACAACTTATGTGGAAAGTGCAGCAGGCGTAAACGCAGGTGGCAGAAGCGGACTCACAGCATTCTCTGCAGCTATCTGCTTTGCTTTGGCATTGTTCTTCGCCCCATTCTTCCTCAGCATCCCAGCACAAGCAACAGCCCCAGCGCTTGTACTTGTGGGCGTCATGATGATGTCCGGAGTTACTAACATTAATTTCAGCAATTATCTGGAAGCAATACCAGCATTTGTCTGCATTGCACTCATGCCGCTCACCTACAGCATTTCTGATGGCATACTCATATCGCTCATCACATATGTGTTGCTGTATCTTTTCACAGGCAACTATAAGCAGGTTAATATTGGCATGTATATTTTAGCGGCACTCTTTATTCTGAAATATGCATTCTTATAAAAAAAGCAAAAAAGAGACTCAATGTTTTGTGCATTGAGTCTTTTTTTGTTACTTTGCATACTTGAAACTCAATTCATTAACAATGAAAGGACTTATACAATACACAATAAATGTGAAAGGAACACTCATCGACTTGTCAGAACCACAAGTGATGGGTATCCTCAATGTCACTCCAGACTCATTCTTCTCAGGCAGCCGCAAGCAAACAGAAGAAGAAATCAGAATGCGAGTGATGCAGATTGTGAATGAAGGAGGTTCAATGATTGACATTGGCGCATATTCATCCAGACCTGGCGCTGAGGATGTAACCCCTCGCGAGGAAATGGAAAGGCTAAAGAGGGGCATGAAAATCGTGAGAGAGATTGCGCCAGAAATGCCTGTCAGCGTAGATACATTCAGAGCTGATGTGGCAAAAATGGCAGTGGAAGAATTAGGAGCAGACATCATCAACGACATATCAGGAGGAGAGCTCGACAAGAACATGTTTGAAACAGTGGCAAAACTCAGTGTTCCATACATTCTCATGCACATGAAAGGCACTCCTCAGACCATGCAGCAAGCACCACATTATGATGACTTGATGAAAGAGATTCTCCTTTACTTTGCAGAGAGAATTCAGAAGCTGAGAGATCTTGGTCAAAAGGATATAATACTGGATCCGGGCTACGGCTTTGCAAAAACTCTTGACCACAATTATGAGCTGCTTGCCAATCAAGAAGCATTAAAGGTGTTCGAATTGCCATTGCTTGTGGGAGTTTCGCGCAAAAGCATGATATACAAGCTACTCGGCAACACTCCGAACGAAGCTTTGAACGGAACCACTGCATTAAATACCATAGCACTACAGAAAGGAGCAAACATCTTGAGAGTGCATGATGTGAAGGAATGTGTCGAGGTGGTGAATATTTGCAAACAATTAAACAAATATTGAAGTGTTAGACTTTGGAATAAAAGATGTAATAGACATCCTGCTTGTAGCCTCACTTCTCTACTATGTGTGGAGGCTGATGAAAGCATCGGGATCACTCAACATTTTCTACGGCATTCTTGTGTTCGTGGTTGTGTCTGCAGTTGTGTCTCAGGTGCTGGAGATGAAGCTGTTAGGATTCATTGTCAACAACCTTGTCAATGTCGGCGCATTGGCGTTGATTGTCATATTCCAAGAAGAGATACGCCGTTTCTTCCTCACCTTAGGTTCACAAAGACAAATAAATGCCATCACTCGCTTTTTCACAAGCAGAATGCACAATCCCGAAGCAGAGCATGAAAATCAGCAAATAGTAAAACTCGTGCTTGCCTGTGACTACATGAGCAAGAATAAGGTCGGAGCACTTATCATCATCGAAAGAGAAATGTCGCTTTCCGACATTGTGACACGAGGAGAAAAGATTGACGCAAACATGAGTGTGGAACTCATAAAGAACATCTTCTTCAAAAACTCCCCTTTGCATGACGGCGCTATGATTGTGAGCCACAATAGAATAGCCGCAGCTGGTTGTATTCTTCCAGTGAGCCACAACCTCAACATCCCTAAGGAACTTGGCCTTCGTCACCGAGCAGCATTAGGAATCACTCAGCAGAGCGACGCCATCTCTATCATTGTGAGTGAAGAAACAGGAAGCATCAGCGTAGCGCAAGGAGGACAATTCAAGCTACATCTTGCAAGCAACGAACTTGAGAACTACCTTGTCAATGCTTTGAACAAATAGAAACATCCTTTATTAGAATTCAAAAAAAAGAATACTGGAACATGAGAAACTTTATTGCTTTTGCACTAACCATTTTACTGACTTACTCACCTTTCACATCATACGCGCAAACTGTGGCAGAGATTATTGATGCCATGGAAACAGCAAATGACCATTTCATTGCCAAATACCCAGATGCAGGCGCACCAACCTTCGTGAAGAAAGAGCGTCCAAGCAATCTTTGGACACGAGGTGTGTACTTCGAAGGCTTATATGCCCTGGCAGACCTTGAAAGGATGACGGGCGGAGAAAAAGCTGACACATATTATAATTATATATGTGCATGGGGAGCTGCTCACAATTGGACACCACGCAATGGAGTGACAACAAGAGATGCTGATGACTATTGCTGCTGTCAGACCTACCTTGACATGGGGCATGACGAAGCAACAATCAAGTGCATGGATAATCTCATTGCTTCACGCACCACGCCATGGACTCCTGGAGGCAACGAAAAATCCAAAGGCAGCATTGGAGACTGGACATGGATTGATGCCATTCAGATGGGATTGCCTGTGATGAGCAAGCTTTCGGCAATGAAACAACGCCAAGGAGACAAAGATTATCTCAGATACGCAGAACAGGGATGGATGATGTATAAAGCAAGCAGAGATTCTCTGGGCGGAGGATTCTTCAATCCGAAAGACAACCTTTGGTGGCGTGATGCCGATTTTGTGGCTCCGTTCAAGACTCCAAATGGAAAAGAGTGCTATTGGAGCAGAGGCAACGGATGGGTATATGCAGCACTTGTCAGAGCAATGGATGCACTCCCTTCTGATCCACACTACAAGGACTATCTTTCCGACTTCAAGAAGATGTCGGCAGCTTTGCTAAAATGCCAGCAACCTGATGGATACTGGTATGCATCCTTGCACGATGCCAACGATTTTGGAGGCAAGGAATTAACAGGAACAGCCTTATTCATTTACGGAATGGCATGGGGTGTCCGAAATGGGTATTTATCAGAATCGCAGTACAAGCCAATCATTCTAACCACTTGGCAAAACATGGTGAAAGATTGTTTGCATCCTGACGGATTCCTTGGATATGTGCAAGGCACAGGAAAAGAGCCAAAAGACTCGCAGCCAACCACATACGATAAAGAACCTGATTTTGACGACTATGGCTTGGGCTGCTTCTTGCTTTGCGGAACAGAGATTGTAAAACTTATATCAAAATGAGGAAACACATCATTCTCACATTTGTGCTGCTTGCAATTTGCGGAGCAGTATTCACCTCTTGTTCTTCTGACAAAAAAGAAGGCAAGACTGTTACTGCAAAAGCCCAAAGCGCACCTTACGAACTGCTGATTGTTGCAGACAAGAGTTGGCTGAAAACACAAGTCGGTGAAGAGTTTGTCAACACAGTAGCGGGGCCTATAGAAGGTTTGCCACAAGCAGAACCTGCATTCCGAGTGACAAGTGTCAACCCAGCGCAATTCACAAGCACATTCCGTACTTATTCAAACATTGTGCGTGTTGACATATCAAAAAAGCACAAGAAAGCCACAGCTTCAATGACATCTGATGTGTATTGCAAACCTCAAGTCATTATTACATTTGAAGCGCCTGACGATGCTGCATTGATGAAGTATTTAGCAACAGAAAGTGCTCAGCAGGCAGTAAATGTTTTGGTCGGACAAGAATTAGACAGAGAGCGCGGAATACTATCCAAACACTATAGCAATGTCGTAATGAATGAGACAAAAAAAATGTTTGGATACGGAATAAATGCCCCTCAAGACATTGACGAAGTAAAGAAAGGAAAGAATTTCCTCTGGGGATCCGCCAGCAAACAAGAGTTCAGACTGAATGTGTGCGTATATTCTTTGCCATTGAAAGACATGACTGCAGAGGATTTTATTGCAGCAAGAGATTCGGTGATGAAGATAAACATCCCTGGCGACAGGGAAGACCAATGGATGGAAACTGACAGCAGAACCGTAGCAGTAAAAATCATCAAGCCACAAGGCAAAGAAGTGATGGAAGTGCGCGGTCTGTGGGATATGCGAAACGACGCAATGGGAGGGCCTTTTGTCAGCTATGTACAAACAGACCTTGACAATGACAGATTGATCGTTACAGAAGGATTTGTCTTTGCTCCAGAAGAAAAGAAGCGCCCGCTTATACGAGAACTGGAAGCTATGCTCCAGACGCTCATAATACTATAAAATACTCAAATATAAGTAGAAAATACGCTCCAATAGTAATTTTTACACCTATAATTTGGTATTTCTCATAAAGTTTTCATACATTTGCACCATAATAAAAGAGACTTGTAAAAAATTCTAAAGTATAATAAATTTAAAAGTAAAGATTATGGCTTACGTAATTAGCGACGATTGTGTAATGTGCGGAACTTGCGCTGGCGAGTGCCCATCAGGTGCTATCAACGAAGGTGATGGCAAGTATGTAATTGATGCAGATGCATGTGTTGATTGTGGCACATGTGCTGATGCTTGCCCTGCAGGTGCTATCAACCCAGGTGAGTAATCATTACAAATCTCATAGAGTGAAGCGGCAAACAGTAGTTTGTCGCTTATTTTTTTGTCTAACACGAACTAATTCACTAACTTTGTCGGAAGAATACTAACTAAACAACTATTACTAAGAATGAAAAGATTTACCGCACTACTTTATCTCATCATCATCCAATCCGTTATGATTTGCATCAGTGCCCAAGAAGCTATTGATCTTTCTGGAGAGTGGCAATTCATGATTGACAGAGAGGACAAAGGCATCGAGCAAGGATGGTGGAAAAACGGATACAAATTTGATGACACCATTAAGCTGCCGGCTTCAATGCCTCAGAGACAAAAAGGCGATGACATAAGTGTGGAAACAAAATGGGTTGGTTCATTATATGACTCAAGCTATTTCTTCAATCCATACATGAAGAAATATCGTCAGCCAGGCAAAGACATGAAGCTGCAATTCTTCCTCACGCCTGACAAACATTATGTAGGTGTTGCATGGTATAAAAAAACTGTGCATCTTGATGAGAATGAGCCTCTCCCACTCTACTCCCTGTACCTTGAGCGTCCGCACATTACTACTCAAGTATGGGTGAATGGAGAAAAAGTATCATTCGAAAAGAAATCACTTTCCGTACCGCATGAGCACTATCTGTATGGCTACCTGAAGCCTGGCGATAATGAGATTGTTGTAAGAGTAAACAATGATCCAGAAACCGTGAAAGTGGGCCAAGACTCACACTCTGTGACTGACCAGACACAAGGATGCTGGAATGGTCTCGTAGGAAAGTTGGAGCTTCGGCCATTCAACTATATCGACTATGTGGTTGTTTATCCTGATGTGGATAACAAATCTGCTCGTGTTCATCTGGAAATGGAAGGATTGAAGCAGAAAGAGCCAGCAACAATAACCGTTGTGGCAACATCATTCAACTCTGATAAGAAACACACTGTCAAAGCTCAGCCTAAGAGCATTGTTCTCACTGACCCAGCTGCCGTACCAACTGACATTGAATTGTCGCTTGGCGACGAAATGCTGCTTTGGGACGAGTTCAATCCTCAGCTTTACAAACTCACTGTTGAGGTTAAGACAAAAGACAGAACAACTGTCAAGGAGACAGTATTCGGCATGCGCAAGGTGGAAATTAAAGATAAGATGTTCTATATCAATGGAAAAGAAGTGCAGCTGCGTGGCACTGTCGAAAACTGCGACTTCCCTAACACAGGATATCCTCCTTGCGACCTCGATTCATGGCTGAAGCTTTTCAGAACATGCAAGAGCTATGGCCTGAACCACATTCGTTTCCATTCATATTGTCCTCCTGAAGCTGCATTCCTTGCAGCCGACATGGTCGGATTCTACATTCAGCCAGAGGGACCATCATGGCCAAACCACGGAGTCAAGCTCGGGCAAGGCCAACCAATCGATGATTACCTTATGGAAGAAGCAATTGTCATTTCAAACACATACGGCAACCACCCTTCATTCACCATGTTCTGTTTTGGCAATGAGCCTGCTGGCAATTGGGTGAAGTGGGCAACAGAGCACACCGCAATAATAAAGGAATGGGACAATCGCCGAGTGTATGGAGGTTTCTCTGTCGGAGGAGGCTGGGCTTGGCAGCCAGGTTCTGAGTATCAAGTAAAAGCAGGAGCCCGAGGACTGAACGAATGGTCAAAACGCGCGCCAGAATCAATGGTTGATTTCAGAAACAATATAGCAGTGTATAATGGCAAGGATGCCCCAAACACTCCAATCAACATGCCATACATTTCTCATGAGACAGGCCAATGGTGCGCATTCCCTAACTTTAAAGAAATCAGCAAATACACAGGAGTGAACAAAGCGAAGAATTTCGAAATCTTCCGTGACTTGCTGAGAGACAACGGAATGGAATCCATGTCAGAAAATTTCCTTTTGGCCTCAGGCAAGCTCCAGGCTCTATGCTACAAAGCAGAAATCGAACGCACGCTGCGCACTCCAAAATATGCTGGCTATCAACTCCTTTCGCTCAATGACTACAGTGGCCAGGGCACAGCCTTAGTCGGAGTGACAGATGTATTCTTTGACAACAAAGGCTACATAACATCAGATGCCTTCCGCGAATTCAGCGGTCCTATAGTTCCGCTTGCCCGCATTCCTAAGTTCACTTATAGCAACGCAGAAACATTCACTTGCTCTGTAGAACTGAATCAGCACACAAATGCGACCATCTCAAATGCGAAGCCTCGCTGGGAAATTATCAAAGCAGCTGACACTCGCAAGCCATACATGACTTTGAATCTTGAAGCCCCTTATGCTGAAGGCGAATTCGCTCAGAAAGATTTGCCAATAGGCTCAAACATCGAGCTTGGCAACATCTCCGTTTCGCTTGACAAAGTGACAGAACCAACGAAGTTTACACTTGTAGTGCACATTCCTGGCACAGAAGCAAAGAACCACTGGGATTTCTGGGTTTACCCTTCGTCTGGTAGTCTCAAACTTCCTCCACATGTGGAGAAAAAGATTAGGGCAGGCAAGCGACCTGGCACTATGTGGATGGATAATATTCTCATCACCGACACTCTTGATGCTGAGGCACTTAAAGCTTTGGATAAAGGCAAGAATGTCCTCATTTGTGCAGCAGGCAAAGTGTCATACGGCAAAGAGGTGGTGCAGCAATTCACCCCTGTGTTCTGGAACACATCATGGTTTAAGATGCGTCCTCCTCACACCACTGGTATCTTTGTGGAAAATCAGCATAGCATCTTCGACCTCTTCCCTACCGACTATCACTCAGACATGCAGTGGTGGGAACTTGTCAATCGCGCCCAAGTGATGCAGTTCACAGATTTCCCTAAAGATTTCCAGCCACTCGTGCAAAGCATAGACACTTGGTTCGTATCAAGAAAGATAGGCATGCTCTTCGAAGCGAAGGTGGGCAAGGGCAAACTCATCATGACAAGTATGGACATCACCAATGATCTTGACAAAAGAATCGTTGCTCGTCAGATGCGCAATTCCATCCTCAACTACATGATGTCTAAGAACTTTGCTCCAAGGTGGACAATAGAGCAGCAGCAGATAGCAGATCTGTTCACAAAAGTTGCTGGAGAAGTAAATATGTTCACCAATGATTCACCAGACGAATTGAAGCCAAAGCTTGATAATTCACTGAAAAAGTGAGTTTTCAATCAGTAAACAGCACATAAATGCAAAAATATTTCGGATATTTTTCTTTTCTATCAGAAAATAATTCGTAACTTTGCAGCCGTTTTGGCGAAGCCGCTGTCTAGGAAAAGAGTAACCAGAGAATGCTTCGCTGTAATTCTTTAATTTAAACATAATCAAACTCATGGCAGTAGATTTAATTAAAGTTGCTCAGGAAGCAATGCAGACTTCTGAGCCAAAGCAGTTCCCAGCATTTAAGGCTGGTGACACTATCACAGTAGCTTACAAGATCATCGAGGGTAGCAAGGAGCGTATTCAGATGTATCGCGGTGTTGTAATCAAGATCACTGGCGAGCAGAACAAGAAGCGTTTCACAGTTCGCAAGATGTCAGGTACTGTAGGCGTAGAGCGTATCTTCCCTATCGATTCACCAAACATCGATTCTATCGAGGTGAACAAGATTGGTAAGGTTCGTCGCGCTAAGCTTTATTACCTCCGTGGCCTCACAGGTAAGAAGGCTCGCATCAAGGAGAAGCTCACAGGCAAGAAGCCAGAAGCTTAATCCGCGACACTGCCCTCAAGGCAAAAATAAAGAGAGAATCCAAGTTTTTGGGTTCTCTCTTTGCGTTTTAAACAATGATGAAATATGACGAATGCACCACTTAAAAGCATGTAAGAAGTTATTATTTTACCATTACTAAATACATTATTCTTGCAATGTTACACATTTATATAAAAAATGATACAATTTCACAAACGCCTTTAACTTATTTTTCTGTATCTTTGCATTGTTTTATCATACTAAAAAGAATTAAAAACTGAATAATAAAAACACAATGAAACTTACAGACATATCTTCCGGCAATTTCAATGCCGCAGAATGGGAAGCTAAAGGCTATCAGCTTCCTAAGTTTGATATTGCCGCTGTACAAAAGAAAACTTTTGAGGAACCAACATGGGTTCATTTCGGTGGTGGCAATATTTTCCGTGCATTTCCAGCAGCAATTCTCAACGACGCTCTCAACACGGGCCAGTATGACCGTGGCGTAATCGTTGCTGAAACTTTTGACTATGAGGTTGTTGACAAAGCATACACTCCATACAACAATCTGTCTCTTCTTGTCAGCCTTCAGTCAACAGGCACAATTGAGAAGAAGGTAATAGCTTCTGTCACAGAGGCTTTGAAGGCTGATTATCAGTTTGAGGACTGGAAGCGCCTTATTGACATCTTCAAGAATCCTTCACTTCAGATGATCTCATTCACAATCACAGAGAAAGGTTACACTTACAATGATGCAGACCTCGCTCGTGGTCTCACTCCTGTGTTTGCTATGGGCAAAGTAACAGCACTCTTACTCGAGCGCTTCAATGCTGGCAAGCTGCCTCTCACAGTGCAGTCGATGGACAACTGCTCGCACAATGGCGACAAAGTGAAGGCTGGCGTATTCGCTTATGCAGAAAAGTGGGTTGCTGACGGACTTGTTCCTGCAGAGTTCCTGGACTACTTGAAGGACGAGACAAAGATCACTTTCCCTTGGTCTATGATTGACAAGATCACTCCTCGCCCACACCAGAAGGTAAAGGAGCTTCTTGCTGCAGACGGATTTGAGGACAACGATTACATCGAGACAGAGAAGCACACTTTCACTGCTCCATTCGTGAACGCAGAGGAAGTTCAGTATCTCGTTATCGAAGACAACTACACAAATGGCCGTCCTCCAATGGAGCTTGGCGGCACACTCTATACAACTCGCGAGACTGTGGATCAGGTTGAAACTATGAAGGTTACAACTTGCCTCAACCCTCTCCACACAGCAATGTCTATCTATGGCGTAATGCTCGGCTATACTCTCATCTCTGCAGAGATGGCAGACGAGGATCTTCGTCCATTCATCCAGAAGATTGGCTACATGGAAGCAATGCCTGTAGTTACTGACCCAGGCGTGCTCAATCCTTACGAGTTCATTGGCGATGTTATCAACAAGCGCCTCCCTAACCCATTCATGCCTGATGCACCACAGCGCATCTCTACTGACACATCTCAGAAACTTCCTATCCGTTTCGGCGAGACAATCAAGAAGTATGTTGCTCGTGGCCTCGACATGAAGAATCTCGTTCTCATCCCACTCACTCTTGCAGGCTACGCTCGTTTCCTCAAGGCTCTCGACGACAACCTCGAACCATTCTCCCCATCATCTGACCCTAAACTCGATGAACTCATGGCAATCGTGGAGACCCTCCCTATCCCTCCCTATGAGGGAGGGGACGCAGATCCAAATGTGGACTGGCACGAATGCCTCTATAAATTATATTCGCGCGAAGACATCTTTGGAGTTAATCTTTATGAGGTTGGTCTTGGCGAGAAGATTGAAGGTATGGTCAAGGAACTTTATGCAGGAAAGGGTGCTGTGAGAAAGACATTGCATAAATATACTCAAGCAAGATAAAAGACCCACCCCGGCCCTCCCTGTGAGGGAGGGGGTGCCATGCGGGATGTTTGTTCGATGAAATTCGCAATACAGTAAATTAAAGCAAATGAAACATAATTCCCAACCTATTGACAATTCCGATAGCGGAGTAACTTCCCACTCCCTCCCTCACAGGGAGGGCCGGGGTGGGTCCTACGGTGGGTCTTACAAGACTGCTTGCTGGGAGAATTATGGTTTGCTGAGAGAGTTTGCAAGAGAAAACCGCAAGAACCAAACCGATGCAGAAAGTGCTTTGTGGAACTATTTGCGCGACAGAACTTTAGGCACAAAATTCTTGAGGCAGCATATTATAGGGAACTACATTGGCGACTTCGTCTCAACCGACAACAAAATCGTCATCGAGGTTGACGGAGGATACCACTCCCAAGATATTCAAATGCAATATGATGAGAAAAGAACTGAACACATCGAAAGCATAGGCTATAAGGTCATCCGTTTCACAAACGAGCAAATCCTGTTTGACACAGAAAATGTCATAACACAAATTAAAGAATTAATAAACAAAAGTATATAACACTCTAAAAACAATCACCCCGCATGGCTCTCCCTCCCTCACAGGGAGGGCCGGGGTGGGTCTCATATGGAAAGAACATGGCGTTGGTTTGGCAAGAAAGACAAGATCACTCTTGCACAATTGAAACAAATAGGCGTTGAGGGCATCGTGACAGCATTGCACGACGTGCCACTTGGCGAAGTTTGGACTCGTGAGAAGATTCACGAACTCAAGGAATATATCGAAAGCTACGGAATGAAGTGGAGCGTGGTAGAATCACTCCCTGTAGTTGAGACACTTAAGTATGGCGGTCCTGACCGCGAACAGCAGATTGAGGTGTATAAGCAGAGCCTCCGCAACCTCGGCGAGGAAGGCATCAAGTGCATCTGCTACAACTTCATGCCTGTGCTCGACTGGGCTCGCACCGACCTCTCACACGACAATCCTAATGGTGCCAACAATCTCTACATGGATTGGGGCGTATTCGCTTACTTCGACATCTACATCCTCAAGCGTGAAGGCGCTCGTGAGGATTGGGCAGAGTTCTCGAAGGTACACAA
>JAGHVC010000130.1 GCA_018064505.1 Candidatus Minthosoma caballi
CCTGGGTTAACATCAGTGATTTCCTCGTACATGTCGAAGAGGTTGCCGTAGCGCTGGAGAACGATGTCGAGACCGAGACGCTGGATTGACTCAGAGAAGTCGAGGAATACAGCGAGACCTGTGTTGTTCACACCGAAGCCCTTGTCGCAACGCTCCTTAGCAGCACGAGAAGCAACATCACGAGGTACGAGGTTACCGAATGCTGGGTAGCGGCGCTCCAAGTAGTAGTCACGATCCTCTTCTGGGATTTCGTAGCCCTGCTTAGTGCCAGCCTGGAGAGCCTTAGCGTCCTCAAGCTTCTTTGGAACCCAAATACGACCGTCGTTACGGAGAGACTCAGACATGAGAGTGAGCTTAGACTGCTTGTCACCGTGAACTGGGATACAAGTTGGGTGAATCTGAACATAGCATGGGTTTGCGAAGTATGCGCCCTTGCGGTAGCATGACATAGCTGCTGTTACATTACAGCCCATTGCATTAGTTGAGAGGAAGTATGTGTTGCCATAACCACCAGTAGCGATTACGACTGCATTTGCAGAGAAGCGCTCGAGCTCGCCTGTTACGAGGTTCTTAGCGATAATACCGCGTGCACGACCGTCGATGATAACAACATCAAGCATCTCGTAGCGAGTGTAGAGCTTCACCTTACCAGCATTAACCTGGCAAGAGAGTGCTGAGTAAGCACCGAGAAGGAGCTGCTGACCTGTCTGACCCTTAGCGTAGAATGTACGAGACACCTGAGCACCACCGAATGAACGGTTAGCGAGTGTGCCGCCGTATTCACGAGCGAAAGGAACACCCTGTGCAACGCACTGGTCGATGATAGCGTTAGAAACCTCAGCAAGACGGTAAACATTTGCTTCACGAGCACGATAGTCACCACCCTTCACTGTATCGTAGAAGAGACGATATACTGAGTCACCATCACTCTGATAGTTCTTAGCAGCGTTGATACCACCCTGTGCAGCGATTGAGTGTGCACGGCGTGGAGAATCCTGAATACAGAAGTTGTAAACATTGAAGCCCATCTCACCAAGAGATGCAGCAGCAGAAGCACCGGCAAGACCTGTACCAACTACGATAACATCGAGCTTCAACTTGTTCTTTGGGTTAACCAAGCGCTGGTGTGCCTTATAGTTAGACCATTTCTCAGCTACTGGTCCCTCAGGGATTTTAGAATCTATATTGATTGCCATAATAATTTCAATTATTTAATGAGTTATTACATCCAGAAAGGAAGAACCTTGCCTTCCATGCCACCGAGGCAGTCAGGACAGATTGTGAATGCGAGAGCTACGATAAGGAACATGCCCATAACTACTGTTGACCAGATGATACCGATCATCTTCCAGCGGCAGAACCAAGTGTGACCACTCCAGCCCATTGTCTGCATTGCTGACCAGAAACCATGAGTGAGGTGAAGCCAGATAGCTACAATCCAGATTACATAGAGAACTGTGAACACAGGGTTAGAGAATGTGAACTTAATCCATCCAAAACCGTCAGTTGGAGAGATATTGCCAATATTGCCAGTAATCTCTGCCCACATCATGTTTGCCCAGAAATCGTGCAAGTGAAGGATGAGGCCAAGGGCAACGATGATGCCGAGAACGAGCATGTTCTGGCTTGCCCACTCAACTTTTGCAGGCTTGTCAGTCACCTTGTACTTGTCCTTTCCACGAGCCTTCTGGTTCTGGATTGTGAGGATGAAAGCATACACGATGTGAACTACCATCAAGGCAGCTAAAGCCATAGTAGCAGCTTTAGCATACCAGTTTGCTCCAAGCAATTCACAGATCTGGTTGTATGCCTCTGCGCTGAAAATAGCTACTACATTCATGCATCCATGAAATGTAAGGAAGAGAATGAGTGCCATACCTGTTACGGACATAAGCACTTTTCTTCCGATTGAAGAGTTACATAACCACATAAAATGTTTGAATTTAAGTTATTAATTAATATTATTTGTTTTTCGTATCGTCATTGAATGGGGGCTATATGCCCTGAATAGATTTGCAAAAATACATTATTTATAATAAACGAACAAAATATTTAATAAAAATGTGTTAATAACAATATCCTTTTTTGCACAAAATCAGCAAATTCGTATTCCGAAATAAGCATTTATTTGCTTTGCTCGTACACTCACAAGTGTATTGCAAGTATACTCACGAGCGCGTTGCCAGTACAGTCAAGCGTCTCAAATCGTGCGGGAGTAAGGAATGACTCTGGCACACATTTTCCTAAGCTTTCGATGCATAAAAACACTCTTTTTTGTATCAGCCACTCATGTTGTGCACGCACACAATTTTCTGTGTTTTTATGTTGTGTTCGTACACAATACTTGCTTTAAATCAATAAAAACATAGAAAAACGATGATTTTTCATTTTTTTGTTTGCCAGAATAATTAAAGCCAGTACCTTTGCATCGTCAAAAGGAAACAACGAGGTCACAAGCCTAAGTGAAGGCAAGAGATTGAGAAGTTGACTGGAGATAAGGAAAAAGATTGAATCAGGTTAGTTATTCTATCATATAGGTTTTGGTAAAGGTATTAGATTTAGGTTAGTAAAAAAGATTGTTATTTAGGAGTGTGGTGCTCGTGAGAGCCCCTCCTCCAATTTTTTAACAATCAAAAAGCAAAAGTTTAGGTAAAAGATTGATTAATTAGGTTTAGGTAAAAGATTGTAATCGTCGTTAAGACGCTATAAGGTAAAGTATTCTAAGGTAATAGGTTAGTTAAACAATAATAAGTATTAATTAATTATTTTAAGAAAGGAGATTGTTTTATGGAAACTATGACAATTATCGCTGTAGCTCTCGTTGCAATCGCAGCAGTAGCAAGCAATGTTTCACTCTTGAAATAAAAGAGTTGAAATTTCCCAAATTCCGTAAGACTCAGTGCAATCCGGCACTTGAGTTAAGGCGGAGAAGGAGAGAAAAATCAATAAGTAAAAAACATAATGAAAAGACGATGGTAATGAGCAATCATAACCATCGTTTTTTGTTTCATAATAGCCATTCTTACATTATTAACACATTATTTATAAATAAAACTCCCCTTTTTTATATGAAAAAACATTAAAAATGTGAGTTTTTTCAACCAATAGGCAGTATGTCAGCAAAATAAAAGCTAACTTTGCATGATTATTGCACAAAAAGCTAATAAACTAAAAACATAAAAAAACAAAACAACAATGAAGAAATTTTCTATTTTGGCAGCTGCAGTTGCAATGACTGCCATGACAATGGTTTCATGCGACGGCAACGGCAGCTCAAACCTCAAAAGCGGCGAAGATTCACTTGCTTACAACTTTGGTGTAGCTCAGTCAGAAGGTCTCAAGCAGTATATGACTATGCAGCTTGGTGTTGACACTGCTTACATCGACGAGTTCATCAAAGGTATGAAGGAAGGTGCAGTAAACGAAGCTGACCCTAAGAAAGAAGCTTACATGCAGGGTATGCAGGTAGGTAAGCAGATTCAGCAGATGTCAAAGGGCTTGAGCGAGCAGGTATTTGCTGGCGACTCAACTCAGACACTTAATATCAACATTATCCTCAATGGTTTTGTTGCTGGATTGAAGGGCAATGCAGGCATCTCTTCAGAGGAGGCAGCTACAAAGTTCCAGGAAGCTCTTGATCCAATCCGCAAGGCTAACACAGAGAAGCAGTATGGTGATAACAAGGCTGCTGGTGAGAAGTACCTTGCTGAGAATGCTAAGAAGGAAGGCGTAAAGACAACTGCAAGCGGTCTTCAGTATAAGGTGATTAAAGAAGGCACAGGTGCTCTTCCAACAGATACAACTAAGGTTCAGGTTAACTACGAAGGCAAGCTCATCGACGGCACAGTGTTCGACAGCAGCTACCAGCGCAACATGCCATTCACAGTTGATTTGGCTATGCCACGCGTAATTCAGGGTTGGGTTGAAGCTCTCAAGATGATGCCAGCTGGTTCAACATGGGAGGTTACTATTCCACAGGAACTTGGCTACGGCGATCAAGATATGGGTCAGATTAAGCCTTACTCAACTCTTATCTTCACTATTGAGGTATTGAAATAATTGATTCACACAAAGATATGAAGAAATCATTTATAATGATAATTGCAGCGTTTGCTATTGCAAGCGCTGCTTTTGCACAAACAGATGCCAAGGATGCTGCATGGGCAGCTAAGGCAGCTGCTAAAGCTGAGAAGGCTCAGAAAGCAGCAGATTTGAAGGCATTCAAGGAAAAGCAGAAGGCAGATCTTGCTGCTTTCATTGAGGCACAGAATACAGGCAAGAAAGCACAAGCAGGAATCAGCATTGAGAAGCCAGCACTTGCAACTGAAGCAGATTCAATTGCTTACATTTTCGGCATCGCTCAATCTAACGGCTTGAAGCCTTATGCTTCTTCACAGCTTGGTGTTGAAGAAGAGAATCTTGGCAAGTTTGCTGAAGGTATCTTGACTCGCACAAATGCTGACCCAGAAGACAAAGAGCTCGCAGCTTTCAATGCTGGCAGCCAGATTGGCAGTCAGATTATAAACATGACTCAGAGCGTTTCTAAAGATTACTATGCAGCTGAACCTGAGAAGACTCTCAGCGCAAACCTCATAGCAAGCGGCCTTGTAGCAGGCCTTCTTGAGCAGTCAGACATCAATCCAGAAGATGCTTCAAAGATTTTCCAGGAGAAGATGACTAAGCGTCAAGAGGCAAACAAGGAAGCACTCTATGGTTCAAACCGCATTGCTGGTGAAAAGTTCCTTGAGGAAAACAAGAAGAAGGAAGGCGTGATCACTCTCCCTTCAGGTCTTCAATATAAGATTCTCACTGCAGGCACAGGCGAGACACCAAAGGCTACTGACAAGGTGAGCGTTGACTACGAAGGTCGCCTCATCGATGGCACAGTGTTTGACAGCAGCTACAAGCGCGGCAAGCCAACTTCATTCGGTGTGACTCAGGTTATTAAGGGCTGGACAGAAGCACTTCAGCTCATGCCTGTAGGCAGCAAGTGGGAACTTTACATCCCATACGATCTTGCTTACGGTGATCGCGAGACAGGCAAGGAAATCAAGCCTTACTCAGCTCTTATTTTCATTGTAGAATTAAAGGATATTGAAAAGAAATAAGTAATGTGTAAGAAATGCATTACTAAGTAAGTCTCTTTTATCAAGTTTCTTATGAAAACATATAAAATAATCAACGACGCACTCGGATGGGTAATCTTTGCTGTGGCAGCATTCACCTACTGCTCAACAATAGAGCCTACTGCCAGCTTCTGGGATTGCCCTGAGTTCATATCAACAGCTTCAAAGCTTGAAGTTGGTCACCCTCCTGGCGCACCATTCTTCATGCTGTTTGGCAACTTCTTCTCTCTCTTCGCAAGCGATCCTACTCAGATTGCTAAGATGGTGAATATCATGTCAGCTTTACTTTCTGCTGGCTGTATCCTATTCCTGTTCTGGAGCATTACTCACTTGGCTAAGAAGCTGATTATTAAGGATAATGAAACTCCTGAATTGCCTCAGATTCTTGCTGTGATGGGCAGTGGCATTGCTGGAGCTCTTATCTATACCTGGAGTGACACATTCTGGTTTTCAGCTGTTGAAGGTGAAGTTTATGCTTTCTCAAGCTTCTTCACAGCACTTGTTTTCTGGCTTATTCTCAAGTGGGAAGACAATGCTGACAAACCACATTCTGACAAGTGGCTCGTATTCATTGCTTACCTCGTAGGTCTCAGCATCGGCGTTCACCTTCTCAACTTGCTTTGTATTCCAGCTATCGTGCTTGTTTACTACTACAAGATGAGCAAGAACCCAACAGGCAAAGGTTCTTTGCTTGTGCTTGGAGTATCCGTTGTAATCATTGCAGCAGTGCTTTACGGTATCGTGCCAGGCATCGTGAAGATTGGTGGATGGTTTGAACTTCTCTTTGTCAATGCAATGGGAATGAGCTATAACACAGGTCTTTACATCTACCTCACCCTGCTTGCCGCTTGCCTTGTTTGGTCACTTTGGGAAACAACAAAGGCTGTGAGCAAAGCACGCATGTACATTTCATTCCTCGTCAGCGCAGGCATGCTCGGCATTCCATTCTATGGTCACGGTGCAATGTCAGTTATTGTCGGAATTGTTGTTCTTGCAATCATTGGATGCTTGCTTTTCTTCACTAAAAAAGCTACTCCTCGCATTTTGAATACAGCAATTCTCTGCATGACATTGATGACTGTAGGCTATAGTTCATACGCTGTTATCGTTATTCGTTCATCAGCTAATCCTCCTATGGATCAAAACTCTCCAGAGGATGTGTTCACTCTTGGCGAATACCTTGGCCGTGAGCAGTATGGCGAGCGTCCACTCTTCTTTGGGCAAACTTACAAGTCAAAGCCTGAAGTAATTGACAATGGTGATGGCTACCTCACTTACAAGACAAATGAAGGAGCAGCTGTATATCAGCGCAAGGATAAAAAAGATGAAAGCGAAAAGGATGAATACATCAATATCCGCAACAAGTTCAAGCTTGATTATCCATTCAATCAGTGCCAGCTATTCCCTCGCATCTATAGTGATGATCATGCTCAGGCTTATGAAGAATGGCTCGGAGGCGTAAGCACGCATTCTGTTGAATATAAGATTCCTGGACGCGAAACACAAACTGTCGAGATTCCAGGACAGATAGACAACATCCGTTTCTTCCTTTCATACCAAATGAACTGGATGTATTGGCGTTACTTCATGTGGAACTTTGCTGGTCGTCAGAACGATATACAGGGCAACGGCGAACTTGAGCACGGCAACTGGCTTTCAGGCATTCCTGCTCTTGACAATGCTCGACTCGGTGACCAGGATATGCTTCCAACTGACCTGAAGAACAACAAGGGACACAATGTATTCTACTGCCTTCCTCTCATTCTCGGTTTGCTCGGCTTCTTCTGGCAAGCATTCCGCGACAAGAAAGGCATTCAGCAGTTCTGGGTTGTATTCTTCCTCTTCTTCATGACAGGAATCGCTATCGTTATTTACCTGAATCAGACACCTCTCCAGCCTCGTGAGCGCGACTATGCGTATGCAGGCTCATTCTATGCATTTGCTATTTGGTGCGGTCTTGGCATTGCCGCAATCTTTGAGTTGCTTGGCAAAGCACTTGGCAAGAGCATGGAGTGTAAGACTGCTGCCCTCATTGCAGGCCTTGTTGGTCTTGTACCAGCCATTGCAGTGCCATTGCAGATGGTTAGTCAGACATGGGACGATCATGACAGAAGCAACCGTTATGTTTGCCGCGACTTCGGTCTTAATTACCTTGAGACAATTCCTCATGATGGCGTCATCTACACAAATGGCGACAATGATACATTCCCACTTTGGTACAACGAAGACACAGAAGGCAACCGCACAGATGTTCGCGTATGCAACCTCTCATACTTGCAGACAGATTGGTACATTGACCAAATGAAGCGCCCTGCATTCACAGGCGAAGGAATGTCAAGTCCTCTTCCTATCAGCTGGAATCGCTTGCAGTACACATCAGGCAAGCATGAAATGATTGATGTCAATCCAGACATAGCCGAATACATGACTATGAAGGATCTCATTAATCAAATATACGAGCAGGATCCAGCCACAGCCAAGCGTCTTTGGGGCGAAGAACCATTCGAACTCAAGAATGCAATCAAGCACTTCGTACTCAAGGATTACGACAATCTATCCGAAGACGACAAAGCAATCGTGGATCAAATTCCTTCTTGCTTCCCAAGCGACACACTCTATGTGACAGTAGATAAAGAAGCTGTTCGCAAGAGCGGAATGCTCATACCAAACGACAGCATACCAGAAAAGATGGTTATAAGCCTTGCAGGTCAAGGAAGAGTGACAAAGAGCTTCGCCATGATGCTTGAAATGATTGCTCAGGCCAATTTCTCCCGTCCACTCTACATGTCAACCACTGTAGGAGCAAGCAATTACGGAAACCTCTTCAAGCACTTCATGCAAGAAGGCATCGCTTGGCGCATCACACCTTTCACCTTTGCAAACAATCAGCCAATGGCAACAGTTTGCGACACCGAAAAGATGTACGACAACATGATGAATAAGTATAAGTATGGAAATCTCTCACATCCCGACCTTTACATTGACGAGACAACACAGCGCATGTGCTTCACACACCGTCGCTGGTTCGCCAATCTCATCACAAACCTCGTTCGTGAAGGCAAGCTCGACAAGGCATTGAAAGCATTGGACAAGTGCGAGAAAGAAATACCATCATACAATATTCCTCACGACATAGCAAGCGCCTCGCTCGAGCTTGTCAACGGATACATTGCTTGCGGAAAGCCAGAAAAAGCAGCCGTAATCCTCGAGCAGCTTGACAAGAAGTCAACAGAGTACATCACTTGGTACATGTCTCTCGAGAACACCCGTTTCGCTTCCGCCTATCGCGATTGCTACAACGAAATCTATGCACTCGCCAACATGCAAGGCATCTACGAAAAGATGAGCGAAATGAAAACATCAGCCAAGGCCAGCTACGCAAAGAAATCGGAAGACATAGAAAAGAAGATTCAAGCACTCTACATTGCTTTCGAATCAAAATGCACTAACGCAGGAATACCATTGCAATAATTAATGTTTATAGAACAACCAAGCAAATGGCTGCGCTGGCTATACCCCAGCGCAATCTGGAGAATGGATCCATCGGAGAAAGCAGTATATCTGACTTTCGACGATGGACCCATCCCCCAATCCACGCCTTGGCTGATTGAGACCCTTGAACATTACGGCGTCAAAGCCACATTCTTCATGGTAGGAGACAATGTAAGGAAATATCCCGAATTGCTCCAGCTCATCAAAGAACACGGCCACAGGCTTGGCAATCACACCTTCAACCACATAGGAGGACTCAAAGTGTGGAGCTGGCAATACCTTTGGAACGCCAACAAAGCCGACAAGCTAATCAGAAGCAACCTATTCAGGCCACCCCACGGATGGATGCGCACCGCACAGTACATACGCTTGCGACGCCACTACACCATAATAATGTGGGATTTAGTCACTCGCGACTACTCAAACCGCCTCAATGCAGACGATGTGTTTGAAAACATAAAGAAATACACCCGCAACGGTTCCATAATAACATTCCATGATTCCCTCAAAAGCATCGACAAGCTAAAAACTGCACTTCCCCAAAGCATAGAATGGCTTCAGGAGCAAGGTTACGAATTCAAGGTCTTCGATGAAAATCAGCACCGTTCAAGGCATTTGAAATAGAGTGAAAAAGAAATGAAAGGAGTGTCAAAAACTCCCTAATTTTCGGAATGCTATTGATGGAACAAACAATTGTATCAATAAGTCAAAGAACGCTTTCTTTTGCAAATTTGCTGCAAAGGTAAGCGTTCTTTTTTTGTCAGAATGCGATTCGATGCGTTTCGATGTGATTCGATGCGATTCGATGCGATAAAGTTTAACTTTTTCATTCTGCTGCGTCTTCAGCTACCATGATAGGGGTCGTTTCTGCCACCTCGCAGTAAGTTGAAGTTGCAACATTGATGATTGGCGCACCAAGGGCAAAGGAGATGCGAGCGATGGTATTAGTTGTGAAGTTATGGCGACCAGTCAACCACTTGCTGACTTCAGACTCACGCTTGCCAAGACGCTGAGCCAGTTCTCGTTGTGTCATTCCCTTTCGTTTCAGTACTTCATCAATGCGAGTGGCAATTGCAAACGAAAGGTCAAACTCAGCCTTAAGCTCCTCAGGAATGGCAGCAAGGCACTCTCGGAACAAAGGATTTTGTATCATAACTCAAATGTTGCGGTATCAATACCTGTGATTACATTGTTTTCTATACTGATTGTACCAGACTTCTGGGCTTGCTTGAGTAGCTCGTCAAACTTCTGAAGATCCATTACATAGCCACTCAGCGTTTCATCCTCTTGGTATGTTCTTGTACTCTTCTCTCCTCCATTACCGACAACAAGAATCTGATCAGAAATTCGAAGACAATACAATCTCAATCGCCTTGAATCAATCGACAAAGCACAGAGATTGTCATTCATTCGTCCTTCGTTGCGGAAGAAGCGCTCCAAAGCTCCAACTTCAACAATCTTTGCCAAGGCTAAAAGTATTGTTTGAAAGTCATGGTTAAGTCGAGCATTATCCTTGAACATCGTTAGGAATTTCTCGTATTCGCTCAGTTCGTCATCATTGAAACAAATGGAATACAAACTTACATTATCGCTCTGTTCTATTGTCTTAATAGTTGTCTGTTTAGCCATAATTCTAAGAATTTCACACGGCAAATGTAACACTTTTCTTCGAAACGCCTACACTTTTGAGTGAATTTATTCACCTATAAGTGAATTTTTATATTCTTTTAGCAGATAGATGGTGGAAATAGCACAAAAACTCCACCTCTATCGCAGGAGAAGAAAAGCATCTTATTGTCGTCAAAAGACTATAATATTGTATCAATAAGTCAAAGAACGCTTGCTTTTGCAATTTTCGCTGCAAAGGTAAGCGTTCTTTTTTTTGTCAGAATGCAATTCGATGCGATAAAGTTGAACTTTTTCTTCTCTTGCGACTTTTTCCCCCCGAAAGTTTGGTCATTTTCTATCTTTTTACTTAATTTGCATTTATTATTCACTCACAATCATTTTGTAAAAACTAAGTAACAATATATTAACCCATTAGCAAAGAAAGGAACAAAACAAAGAAACAGACAGTAACTGATTAATATTCAGAAGAACGGAGTGCCATGCGCACTGCCACTTCACTTGCGTGATAAACAACAATTATTATTAACACGAAGGTGAGCGGAATCCCGTTCGACATACATATACTTGAGCTTTCGCTCTTGTTCTCCAAAATCGAAACCGCCAATTTCAAACCACGAGAACAAGTTAGTGATAGGCTCACGTCCTGTTTGGGGCGTGGCCTTTCATCCGTGCTTGTTTGTGGTAATGGCGCTTGGCGGTGCCTGATTTTGGAATAAGCAGTCGGACGGAGGTCGAGCCCCTTCTCTTATTCTAAAACAAATGAAACAAACATTATTCAAATCCATATTGGTAATGCTAACCGCATTGTTATCCCTGCCAATTTTTGCTGATGATCATTGTACAATTGACGGAATACTCTATGGAGTGTATAGCTCTCATAATGATTCTCTTCATATTGCAACTGTTATGGGGTGTGACGATATGAAAACTGACATAAACATTCCTTCATCAGTTGTTAATAAAGGTATGACCTATACAGTTACAGATATCGGCTATGAAGCTTTTGCTGGTCATGAAAAACTTATTTCTGTTTCTCTTCCTAACACAATTAAGGATATTGGAAGTAAAGCATTCTCAGGCTGTTCATCATTGACCTCTATCAACATTCCTGAGGGAGTGAAAAGTATTGGTGGAAACGCTTTCTACCGCTGTTCATCTTTGACCTCAATTATTATCCCAAAGAGTATGGAATCTATTGGAAGTAGCGCTTTCGGAAGAGGAGGTGATCTCGGAGATTTAGATATAACCATTAATATTACAGATTTGGAAGCTTGGTGTAAAATTTCTATGGATGATTTTAACAATTATAAACTATTTCTTAATGGCATGGAGGTTACAGACCTTGTTTTTCCTAATTCTGTGACAAGCATTAGCGCTTTCAAGGGCTGTTCCAGCATAACTTCCGTAACCATTCCTAATTCAGTGACGAGGATTGGATATCGTGATTTCTATTATTGTTCCAACTTAACATCTGTTGTCATTCCTAATTCAGTGACGAATATTGGCTCTGAGGCTTTCTACGGCTGTTCCAACTTAACATCCGTTGTCATTCCTAATTCAGTGACGAATATTGGCTATCAGGCTTTCGCTTATTGTTCCAACTTATCTTCCGTTGTTATTCCTAATCCTGAGACTTGGATTTCCAATGATGCTTTTCTACGTTGCTACTTTGATAAATCTAATTTTATTTACCAAGATGGAAATTTTATCGGTTCTTACGGAGCTTTCTTCTGTGAAATGGAAACAAAAGAAGGTGTTTTGATTGATAACAACACCGTAATATATGCACGAAAGAAAATCGTAAACGCAATAATTCCAGAAGGCGTGACCAGCATTGGCTATAGTGCATTCTCTGGATGTTCTAGTTTGTCATCTGTTGTAATACCAGAGAGTGTGACAGAAATTGGATGGGGTGCTTTTGAAGGTTGTACAAGTTTGCCAGTCGTTGACAATTGTATTTACGCTGGCAATATCTTAATTAAGTTTGTTGACAAGGAGGCTACTTCTTGTTCGATTAAAGAAGGTACAAGGCTTATATCTGCTAATGCTTTTGAGGACTGTGTTGGACTCACATCCATCACCATCCCTAATTCCGTGACAAGCATTGGAAACGCTGCTTTTTATGGCTGCAGCAGTATTGCGTCAATCGTTATACCAGAAAATGTTACTCTCATAGGCGAAGAGGCATTTGCTGGAACGAAAATAAAAAGTGTTATCGTGAAATGTAAGCAAGTTCCAGAATCTCGTGCGCATTTCTCTACTGCAACTTATTATCATGCTCCACTTTATGTTCGTGCAGAATTATATGACGACTATGCATTTGAAGATTATGGATGGTATTCATTTATCAATATCAAAAAGTTTGTTGATAATGCCGATAACATCGAAAGCAGCAAGGCTTACTTCCTTATGAATGAGGCAAATACTCGCTATATTGTCTATGATGCTGTGAATGATAAGATTACGACAAGAGAGTCAGTTGCAGATGTTGACGAGGAGAACCTTAACGACAACTGGACAGTAGTCAAGATGGATGACAAGCAGTATCTTTACAATATGGGTGCGAAGAAGTTTGCTAAGCGTGATGCAAGCGAGATAGGCTTCTCGCTCGTGGAAGATGTAGCTGACATGAATGGCGCCGCTATGAGAAAAACTGCGGCAGGCAATGCATGCGCCAATATCCTGTTCGTGGAGAATGGATCGCTTTCTGCTGACGAGGTTGCTAAAGACATTGTGACAGGCATTGAACTGGTTAATGCTGATAGTGGTGAAAATGCCAGCATCCATAGCATTAGCGGTGTAAAACAATCGTCTCTTTCACGCGGCATCAACATCATTCGCATGAGTGATGGAAGCGTCAAGAAAGTGTTTGTGAAGTAGTATCCGCTCTTACATATACAAAAGAATGCCAGCTAAAGCTCCGACTTTGGCTGGCATTTTTTCTCTACTCTTATTAGTTTTTCTTAGTTTCTCGAAAGTGCTTAATGTGCAAGCCTATTCGCCTTTTCAGACTTGCAAAGCATAAGCTGACAAGCTTGCGCCCGTCACGCCTTATCGCTTATCGGGCAGAAGCGATATGGCTTGCAAGGCGGAAGCAATGGGGCGTGACGGGCAGAGACTTTTGGGACAATAAAAAAGAGGTCATATCAATGACCTCTTTTTTATTTGTGTATTATTTGTGTTTCTTTCAGTTTAATATGAAAGAAAATTATTTGCAACTATTACTCATCCTCATCTAATATAATCTTTGCTTCACCACCAAACACCTTTGGCTTATCCTCTGATATTTCAGTGATGCAAATAGGTACTTCTTTCTTGATGCTTTGATCGAGAGAGATGAGTGTTTCCGTGCTGTCAACGCCATGGATGCCTTGAATCTTGCGATTGAGCAGATCCATGAGCTGTTCGTTGTCGCGTGCATATAGCTTGACGAGCATTGTGTAGGGACCTGTGGTGTAGTGACATTCTACTATTTCAGGTATCTTGTTCAACTCTTCAACCACACCTGCGTACATTGATCCCTTTTCCAATCTGATGCCTACATAAGTGCATGTATTATAACCCAAACTCTTAGGATTGATATTGTATCCTGAACCTATTATTACATTTGTATCTATCAGACGCTGCACTCGCTGATGGATGGCAGCGCGAGAAACACCACAAACAGCTGCTACATCCTTGAATGGGATGCGTGCATTTGCAGAAATTATTTCCATTATCTGCTTGTCGAGTTTATCTATTTTTTCCATTGTTTTAAGTTGTTTAGTTACAATTTGTAAACAAAAGTACGGCATTTTTATGTATTTGTCAAATATTTTAGCCAAAATTTTGTAAAAAATATCAATTATATCGGATAAGTGACACTTCGCTTGGAATAAAAGTGCTAAATTTACAAATCGAAATGGCATATTTGACTCTAATCAATTTATTCATTTTTTTGTTACATTATTTATAAATATAATTCAAGTTTCGCAAGTGTTTGTTCTATGATTTTTGTTAAGATTTTAGT
>JAGHVC010000124.1 GCA_018064505.1 Candidatus Minthosoma caballi
TGACTCGCCTATCGACTATGAGCAGCTCTACGCTCAGGTGGTGCATGAACTGGAGGTGAGCAATATGCGCTTCTGGTTCACCAACGAGGAGGTGAAACGCATAGAGGCGCTCAACCTTGACTATCAGTTCATTCCCGATCTTGAGAGCATGCTCGACTACTGCTTCCGCGCTCCTCGCGAGGGCGAGCAGGTGAAGCCTATCGTGGCTAAGGACATTGTTGAGATGATTGCCTCTGAGTTCCCTACGGTGAAGGTGAACATGAGCACGAGCGTGAAGGTGGGACGCATCCTCAAGATGCGCCATTTCGAAGGCAAGCCGATGACACATGGTCATGCGTACTTTGTTGTGCCTCGCCGTGCCATCAAGATGAAGAAAGGAGGTGACGCATGATGGATGCTACTCTCTCAAATAATTTTCCTCGGGAGTTCCTTCCTGTGGTGGAGAGCGTGAGACGCTGTCCGGAGCACTATGCGCTCTGCCCTAAGGGCGATTGCGCCAAGGCGTCGTGCTGCCTGAGGGCGCAGATGTATCGCGAGAAGGCTGATCGCGATTTCCTCACGCTTGTCAACCCTGCCAAGTTGGCGAACATAAAGGGGGAGTGCCCTTACTTCCGCGACAGCGAGCCTCGTCGCTATGCCCTTGGCTTCCGCCGCGCCTACGACAGCATCGAGCCGCCTTATCGTCGTCCGCGTTTCCGCAATGCGATAGAGGACGCACTCGACCTTCGCAAGAGTTCGTTCTACAATATGCTCAATGGGGAGCGCCTCATCAGTCCACAAGAGCAGCGTGCCATCATTGCCGAGGCTGAGAAGCTGCACATCCCATTTGGGCAAGACAGTTTCACCACCTTCTTCCTTGCGCCCGAGTGGTAAGCAAAGAATGAAGGACAAATGAAGGGTTGATGGAGGGTGGAGCACCACCCTCCATTCTTTAATCAAAAGAAATATAGTGTGTTAGATGCTATTCATGAAGGGTGAAGGATGTTTTGTTTTTCCATTTATATTGGCCAGGTGTTTCATGCGTGGACTTTGAGAACGAAGCATGCTAGGAGGCAAAGGGTCTCGGAGCCAGGCATGAGCTGGCGCAGCTGCTGGAGGGCGCGGAATACGAGGTTGCGGGTGGAGGGTACAGACATGTTGAGCAGGGAGGCTATCTCTTCGTAGGAGAGACCGCTGATGTAGCGCAGGGTGATGGCCTCTCGCTGACGAGGGGTGAGCTGGGCTATGGCTGCGTTGAGCCTCTGCTCGGTGATGGCGCGCTGTTCCTGCTCGGCAATGTCGTCAGTGATGCTCACTTCGGCTGTGTAGTCGAGGCCAGTGAGGTCGGAGGTGCCGGTGGAGTGGGATAGCCGCTTGTGGTTGAGTATGCGGTTCTTGAGGGCTCGCAGCAGGTAGAGTTGCATGTTGGAGGCGTTGAGGGAGAGCTGCGGCTTGGTGTAGAGCGCGAAGAAGATGTCGTGCATGATGTCTTCTATGTCTTCGCGAGAGCATCCGAATCCTGAACCGTATGCCAAAAGCATGTCTGCGTGCTCGCGGTAGAGCTGCGCTATGTGGGTTTTGTAGTTCAGGGGTGTTGATGCCATGTGCAGTTTTATATAAAGAGTGTGTAAGGAAAAACGGTGCAAATGTAGTTAAAATTTGGGTATCGGCAATAAAATGCAAGGAAAACATGATTTTTTTGTTTTCCGTGATTATAAAAACGATGTTTGGTTGTCTTTTTGGAAAGCAAACTTGTTTTTAACTTTATAAAACTAATTTATCGAATGAAGAAAATTTTACTTTTGACAAGCGTCTTCGCAATGATGACGCTCATGTGCAGCGCTCAGACTGTTAAGCTGGGCGAGAAGTGCTATTGGTTCTGGGCTTGGAACTCTGAGACTTACATTTACGAGCCTTCAGAAGAACCTGTAATGTATGACGACGATGTTACTTGCTTCTACAACGAGAAGGGACAGAAAACCGTAGAAATCAAGGGTAGCGCAAAGATTTGCTACTACTACAACGAGGACGGAACTTTGGCTCGCTCAGAGAGATGGAGCGTGAGCCAGGCTAATGGTGCTTACATCACTTCTTACACAGACTACACTTATGCTGACGGCAAGCTTGCTAAGGATTGCACAGTATCAAGCGGCTTCTATGTAACAGGCAACATCTACAGCAACTATGACGAGCAGGGCAACTACAACGTGAAGCAGTCATTCTCTAACGACGAATCAAACATTGAGTCAGAGTATCACTATGAGTACACTTACGCTGACGATAAGTCACTCACTCAGAAGGTAGAGCTTTCGCAGGACTGGGCAGACAAGTCTGTGTACAACATCAGCGCAAAGTATGACTATGTGTACAAAGAGGGCAAGCTCATTTCCGAGGTTTATTCTTACTATGACACAGGGAGTGCTGCCTACACTCTCAACAAGACTACTACTTACTCTTACGACGCTGCTGGCAACTGCATCCAGAAGGCTGACGAGAATGCAAGTAATGGTCAGATTGTCTATACTGACTATGTGTTCGGCAATATTGACACTACAAAGCAGGTGACTGGTGTTGAGGCAATCGCTATGCCAAACTCTGTGAACCAGATCTATGTTAAGTGGAATGCTGTTGAGGGCGCAGAGAAGTATGTCGTTATGTACGACAACTCTATTTTCGAGGTGACTGCTTGCGAGTACCTTACTCCATCTCTCTACGATGGTACTCACTACCTCGCTGTTTCTGCTGTTGTGAATGGCGTATATCAGCCTATCTCTGATTTCGCTTCAGCAAGCGTTAAGGACGAGACAATCCAGCCTTGCACAAACTTCCGCATCGAGGGCACAGAACTTGAGTTGGGTGAGTGGGGGAACATCTACCACATCAACTTTGCATGGGATGCTCCTGTGACACCAGCAACTGTCACTCGCTACATCATCTACATCGACAAGGGCGACCCAACATGGATTCCTTCTACAAACGTTGACCCAGACCAGACTACTGGCGAGCTTGCAAACTCGAAGGTTGTTGACTGCTACAAGTCAAGCTACATGAACTACGACGAGAACTGGAACGATGCGGGCAATGGTCCTGACTGCAAGATCTGGGTTGTAGCTGTTTATGCAACAGGTACTTCAGAGAAGTCAAACGTAATCGAGATGAACATCTACGACGAGATTACAAAGGCTGAAGCTACTGGCGTAAGTTCTGTAGAGATGAACGCTGGTCAGAAGCAGATGTTCACAATCGGCGGTGTGAAGATTGCCAATGCTGAGAATCTTCCTGCTGGCACTGTTGTGATTGAGAAGCAGGGCAACAGCGTGAAGAAGTACGTTAAGTAAAATGAAGAGTGAAGAGTGAAGAATGAGAATTACTTTTCTAACGGATTGCTAACCAATTGTGAATGTATAATCCATTCTTCACTCTTAACTCTTCATTCTTAACTCTTAGCTCTTCATTCTTCACTTTTTAATTTAAAACCTTTTATATGATAGAAGACTTTTTGAATGACAAGCGTAACGGCAAGGTTAAAATCAACGATTTCCATTTCAGCGAAGAGGAGAAGGAGAGAGGGATTGAACGACTGATGAAGCGTATCGACAGCTACGAGCGCAGAAAGAACCTACGACGCTGGAGCATAGCAGCTTGCGTCGCTGCATTGGTAGCAGTCGGAGGCGGAGTGATGTACTCTGCCATGTCGGATGCTGATGAAGCAGAAATGGTTGCCGCAGTGAAGCCTGCCGACTACAACATTGTGCTGACAATGGAGGATGGCAGCTCTATCGTCCTTGACGACAATGCTCAAGTAGCATGTGCTGAATCTGGAGCCCTGTCGGTGAATGGCGAGGAGAAGGCTGCAGAAGGTGCCAATATGTGCACTCTGCACGTGCCAGACGGCAAGAGGTCGTCAATAACCATGAGCGACGGAACCCGCTTGTGGGTGAACTCAGCCTCAACAGTCAATTTCCCAACTGAGTTTGGCGAAGGAGAGAGACGCATCAACGTGGATGGCGAGGTGTATCTTGAGGTTGCTCACAACGAGGCTTGCCCATTTGTCGTCGCCACCGACAACTTTGATGTCAAGGTGCTTGGCACAAAGTTTGGTCTCACAGCCTATTCGCATCAGAAGGCTAAGAATGTGGTGCTGGCAGAGGGCAGCATTGAAGTGGAAATGCCTGACGGCTCAAGCACAACGCTTCGCCCTAACGACCTCTTCTGCATGAAGGACGGTAAGTGCAGCGTGAGCCAGGTAGATCCATACACATATATTTCTTGGAAAGACAACCTGCTCTA
>JAGHVC010000024.1 GCA_018064505.1 Candidatus Minthosoma caballi
TGTGTTCACCCAGACGATCCTCCTTACCCAGTGTTCGGTCTTCCACGCATCATCGGCAGCCTTGAGGACATCCAGTGGATGCTCGACGCTGTGCCAAACAAGCACAACGGTCTCACATTCTGCGCTGGCTCATTCTCAGCAGGCGAGCACAACGACTGCGTTGCTATGGCAAAGCAGTTTGCTGACCGCACACACTTCGTTCACCTCCGCTCATGCCACATCTTCCCTAACGGAAACTTCACAGAGGCTTCTCACCTCGGTGGTCGTGGCGACCTCATCGAGCTCTGCCGCATCTTCGAACAGGCTGAGAAGGATGGCAAGTGCAACAGCGGTCGTCGTCTCCCAATGCGTGTTGACCACGGCATGACATTCACTGACGAACCTGGTGGCGTGTTTGACGAGAGCAACCACGGTCACAACTCAGGCTACACACTCCTCGGCCGTATGTTCGCCATGGGACAGATTCAGGGTGTCATCGCTACTGTTGACCGTGAACTCGGCATTGAGTACAAGCAGCCAGGATTCTACGATTAATTATCCCAAGCAATAGCAAGCTAAATAATTAAGAACAAACAACATACACATCAGAAACAATAAAGCGTCACAAGACAATTCATTTTGTTTTGTGACGCTTTTTGTTATGCACATCATTTCCCTTTTTCTCCGCCAAAAGTCTGCACCTTATACGCTTCATGGCTTATGCCTTATACGCCATATGGCTTACGCCTTGTATTCCATGTGGCGTACAAAGCGTAAGCTTTCGGAGGTATAAGGCGAAGCATTTCTTGGGGGGGCTTTGTCATAAAGCCATTCCCCATCTGCTCTTACATTCTCTTTTTCTGGCTTTCTCCTGCACCTGTGCCACGATACTTCTTCTGTGCCTCGTTGAAGCGCCAAGTGATGTCGAGAGTGAAGGTGCGCATTGCCTTGCTGCGAGATTCTATCTGACGGATGCCATAGACAATGTTGGATGTCTTCTGGATGTTGAATGGATCGTAGCAACGGAAGTCGAGGGTGAACTTGCCGAGGGAACGGGTGTTGAGGTCCTTCTGGATGCCGAGATTGGTGTTCCAAGTGTTTCCTATCATACGGTAAGTCATGTAGTCGCCCTTGGTGGTAAGGTTTATGTTAGCATTGATGCGCCAGTCGTGAGGAAGCACGAAGTCATTGTTCCATCCTGCCCAAACATAAGGGCGGTTGAGCGTTTTCATCGTGCCATCGAGAGTGAGCGACTTGTAGTTTTGAAGCACAAGCGATGCCTGCCACATAGGATGCCAAATACCAATCACAGGACTACCTGACAGGATGAACATCAAACGATTGTACGGATCACTGCTGTTCTCTGGACGGATAAGGCTCACCATCGGATCGGTGCTACCTGGATATGGCATTGTCTGTAACACGATGTCGTTCTTTATGCGCTGATAAGTGACCGAAGCATTCATCCATTTATAGGCCGTGTTCAGTACGAGATTATCTGTGTAAACAGGCTTCAGGTAAGGATTTCCGCTCTGATAACTGTACTTGTTTATGTAGATGATTGAGCTCGACAGATTGTCGTAGTTCGGGCGGTCGATGTCCTTTCGATAAGAGAACGAAAGCTGCACATTGCTGTTTGTGCGATAGCTAAGTGTCAAGGCAGGAAACCAATCGCCATATGATTGCGAAACCTCGTCATCGTGCTTGCCGAAATTATAGTAGTCGTTGGAAATATACTCATAGCGAAAACCTGCCTGTGCGAAGAATCTGCCGAAACTTTTACCGTATTCAAAGAAAGCACTTGTTGACGACTCCTTTATATCCGTGTCGCTGCCAGTGACTGCCGCTGCGCTCTCGCTATCAAGATTGTAGCGGCTGTTACGACTTGTGTGAGAATATTCCGTTCCTGCAGAGAGATTGCCTTTCCAAACTGGATAGGAGAGAATGAGCTTCGTTGACCAGAAGTCGTTGCTGCTTGGAGTTGAATAGGAGACAGTGTTCAAGGTTTGAGGCTTACCGTCGTGATAAGTGGTATTCTCAACGGTTGTCTGGAAGTCGTTTTCGTTCATGAAGAGCCCATCCACATTCCAGTCGATGGACAGATTTCCCACCTTTCCGTTGTAGTAAGCGTTGAAAATGTTCTTGCGACTGTTGCCGTCACCGTCCAGATAGCTCAGCATATCCTCAGTAGGCTTGCCATTCTTGCTATTCTCCATCAGAAACCAGCCATAGCGCTTGTTGTGAGTGTTGTGATCCCATTTGTAGTAAGCACCGAACGAATGGTTCTCGTTGATCATATAGTTCAGCTGAATCTGTGGAGAATACCCCGTCCAGCGATTCTTCGCATCTTGCGTACTACTACCGAGGTAATGGTCGTTGCCGATGATGTAGGTGATGTCATTCGACTGATTGCCACGATTGTGACCATATCTGCCACACCAGATGGAAGCCGTAAGATCAAGGCCGCCTGTACGGTAGTTCATGTCGAGATTATTAGTTCCTGCCCATCCGTATCGGTATATTCCGCCTGCATTCTCGACGAAAGAAAAGCCTTCGCCCTGGCGCTTCTTTGTTGTAATGCGCACTACAGCCTTTGTAGAAGCCGCATAGCGAGCACCGGGATTCTGCACCACATCAACATGGAGAATATCTTCTGAGCGCAGACGGTCAAGCTCATTCATATCCTGAATCTTGCGACCATTAATGTAAACCTCTGCTGCGCCTCTGCCAAACACTTCAACACCACTACCCTTCTCTGCCTTGAGAGAAGGAATCTTTGCCAGCGCATCTGTCGCTGAACCAGCTTTTTCCAGAATGGAACCGCTTATCATTGTTCTCATAGCATCGCCCTTGACGCGAGTCTTTGGCAGATTGCTTTTCACCACGACTTCGCTAAGTTCAAAGCTATTCCAATATGCAGTGTCATTCATCACCTGAAGAAGTGAATCTTGTTGTGTTGTCAGCACCTCTTGTGCCATAGCGGGGAGAATGCTCCCCATGCTTATGGCAGCAATAAAATACAATCTTTTCATAATCCTAAAAATGTTATTGTTGCTCTATTCCCAGCCCCCCTTCGGGGGCTAGGGGCTTTACTTTTCTATCTGTTCCAAAATATCCTCTGCAGCTTGTACTGAGGTGCGATGTCTTCTGTAGCCAATAAATCCGCCGATGACTGCACCCATGATGAGTGGGGTGACGATGTAGGCAGGATGCAAGTTGTTTGGGTTGTTGTGCTCCAGGAACTCGTAGCATGCCCATGTGAGCCATGGAATGATGAGCGTAGGAGTGACATAAAACATCCAATAGTAGCTATGTTTTCTGAAGCGTTTCATTACCGCAGCCACCGTAGCGAGATCAGCCGTCATCAGGTCGGTGCGATTAACAGGCCTGTTCACATATATTGTTGCTCCGATGCAGAAGAGCATCATCAGGCATGTGACGGTGCAGAAAGTAAAACTGAATACGCCTGCCCACGCAATTAGAGGATATATTACCAAACAAAGCGCTGCCATCCTGTAGCTGAAGTGTTCGCTGCGCTTGATGTCACGACTCCTTTGACGCATTGACACACGCATAAGGTGGTCATTGACAATCTGCTGGTCTTCAAGCTTTTCACGGAGAAATGCCAACTGTTGGCGCATCTCAATCATATCTTTATCTTCCATTTTTCTGTAGTTTTAATCGTTAGACATTTGTTTGAGTTGTTCCCTGATACGAACCAGCTTCACGCTCACATTCTTTGCCGATATACCGACGATGGCGCCTATTTCGTCATAGCTGAGATTGTCGAGCCACAGAAGGATGATGGCACGATCTACAAGACCGAGACGGCCAATGCGTTTGTGCAGTTGCTGTATCTGCAGAGACTTCTCGTCGCTGTCGCTGTACAGGTTGATATTCATCGACAATGGGACGGTTTCACCACGAGCCTTCTTCTTGCGGTCGGCGCTGATGCAGGTGTTCAATGCCACACGCCACACCCATGTGCTCACTTTACTCTCATTACGGAATGCGTCAATGCCTTTCCACAGGTTAATGAGTGTCTCTTGAAAGAGGTCGTCTACTTCCTCCTTCTCTTTTGCAAACATATAGCAGACGGTATATATGGTCTGTCGCTGTTCGCGTACGATTTGTACAAATCTTTCTTCGTTGTTCATTTTCTTAATGTGTGCGATTATCGCTGTTTTCGTATCAAGTTACACCCATTTGACGCACGAAAAAGTAAAAGACTACAGAAATATTACTTTTTTTTCTATCTGATTGTAAATGAAAAGGCACGAAAAAGAAAAAGCCCAGAGGCATAGCAGTAGGAGTTTCTGTCGAGAGTTTCTTTCCGTAACCTTCGCCTCTTTAAGTATCCAAGACAATTATGAAACCGAAGCGGATCATAGTTCTCTTTTGATAAAGGCAACATATGGTTGACTAAAATCGGCATTCTGGTAATATGTGGCCGACATTGTCTTGCGGTCAAATACAACAGTCCATCTGGTGTATTCTTTTGATGCTACGCTGGATATTCCTTGCGTGAGTTGTTCTTTTGTCATTGCAGGAAGAGAGTCACGCCAGTTTTGTAGCATATCGAAACGACGGTGAGAATCTTCGTAGTAGAGCGATGAACCTTGCTTGCTGCTTGGTGCAAGATAATGGTTCGTACAAAGTGCGGATTCCGTTACTAACATCTTATTGTCAACCCATTCCACAACAACATTTCGGCCCTCTGCATCGCTTATGGCTAGATGATGAGCAAATCCCACATCAGAATGGTGGTCATATGTATTTAAGAGCTGCAGGGCTTCTTCAACATTGGCTGCTTTATTGAGCAAAAGACGGATGGCAAGTGTCGTAGTCACATTAGGCTTACCCGAGTCTTGGTGAGTTTCATCCTGATCTCCTGCCACAAGATCTGCCACATACAGACCTTTTTCGTTCATGCCATCGAGCGCACCAAATAAGGATGCTAATAACATTAATTTATCCTGCATGCTTTCCGGTTTCCAATTGTCACCAAATCCTAAAAATGGAATGTAGAAGCTGGCAATACTCGAATACCCGGTTTTAGGATGAGAATGAACTATTACCAAATCTCCATTTGCTCCAGGCCAATCGAAATTACGCCCAACGCAAAATGTGCCATTTGTGCAAGGTGCGCAAATCGAGCTGCAGCCAAAGTCGCGGCTTATGTCTTTCGATGGCTCAGGATTAACCAACCCATGAGTGAGAAATTTTGTGACAAATCGAACCAAATCGTCAGAAGATGCTGCTCCACCTTCGGCCATGAGATCATCCAACCCATAATCGCCTTCGAAAGTGTACTCATACATGCCCTCTGTTACGAAATGGACGCTGGTTGCAGCTTTGTACTGATCACCAAAAACGATGTAAACAGCTGTAATAAAAGCGATTAGCACCAATACCAGAATAACAACTGTCTTTTTCATATTCTACTATCTTTTCTTCAGAACAATCAGTTCTACATCTGCGCCATCTTTGCCATATTCGCTAACGAGAATATACTTCTCGCTACAGGCGATACCGTAACAACGAGAATCATTTTTCATAATCTGGTTACCCCAGTAGGTTGCATTGTCATCAAGGAGTTTCACTTCGTTGCCATTGATGTTGTATGACTGATTTATGAATGAACCTTGCAGCACATAGAGGGTATCGATGTGAAGATCAGGAATGCCGAGAGCGTTGACCTCTTCAATGAATACCTTCTTCATAGGATGATCTGCATGAGGAAGGCAGGCATCGTCGCCTTTCCAACGCTTTAAGTTTGGGTAGAACTGACGCAGCACATCCTTGTACTGGCAAGCAGTAAGGTTCTGACCGGTATTCTTGTTGTATTCCTCGACAAACATGGAGCAATACTCTACCATCTGTTCCATAGTGAAGTCGCCCGTGAAGGCTCCGTCCTTATAGCAATAGATACAATATTCTTCGTTCTTTGAACCATCGGCATTAGTGCCGAGAATTTCTTCCGTGAGCGGCATTCCGCAGCTCTGACAAAATTTCTGTTCCATAGTTATTACTCTCATTTTTTTATTTGCATAATATTGTTTTCTAATCATACTAACAATTAGTTAGACGCATGATAGAAGCTTTTGCTACAAAATAGCGGGAACAAAGTTATGACAATAAAAATTACCTAACTTGTAAAAAACGGACATTCATTATTTAATGGTATAACAAGAACGGAAAATAGGCATGGAAGAAGTGCATGATGCGCCAATTTTATTTGGCATATTATAAATATTCGGAAAATAATGCGTACATTTGCAATTGATAAACAAAAAAGCATAACTAAACAAATCAAAACAGAGGATGAAGAATCTAATCAAAATGATGACAGCACTGATAGTGCTTGCATTGGGATTTGGAATTGTGTCTTGCAACGATGATGATGACAAGGACAATCCCTACAATTCAAAGGAAATCAGCTACATTGAACCTTGCCTCAGCTGGGGTGTCAAACAGGACTCCGTGTATTCTTACACTACCAAAAACAGCATTGGATTCAATCTGGGAGGCCAAGATGACAAAACACTCTTGTTTGTAAACAACACTATCGGAGCGCAAATTTCTTACAGTTTCGAAAACAAAGCTCTCACTTCTGCTGAAGTTCTTTATCTCGGCTACAACGACTCTAACTTCTCAAAAATCAAGCACGAACTTGAGAATCGTTACAGAGCTTTGCTGAAAGACACCTCGAACAACAACTACATCATCTTCTCGGGCGAGGGTGTTTACAAAGGACAGAAATTTGACATCACTCTTGCAGGAAGGAAATCAAACGACTTTGACGCAAGCATCGTGATAGATTTCACAAAAGCAAAAGAATAAAAAAAACAAAATAGTTTGAAACAAAAGACCGCGGCTATTAATTTAGCTGCGGTCTTTTGTTTCGTAATAGATTACGCTTTCTTATCATAAGTTCCGAACTATGATTTCTAAAGAAAAGGCATGTCTGCATTTTCATCATATCTTTGCATTGCTTTATAAAGCAACACTCTAACTATTAACTATTTCAAACGCATTTTTATGATTAGTCAATTAATGTCAGAAATGATTAACAGACAGATCAATGCTGAACTATGGTCAGCCTATCTGTATCAAGCCATGTCTCTCGATTTAGAAAGCAAGAATCTCAGCGGAATGGCAAAATGGTTTAGTGTGCAAGCACAGGAAGAGCTTCAACACGCTCACTCGCTTGAAGCATATCTGAATGGTCAAAATGCAAAAGTAGAGCTGTTCGCAATCGACAAAGTTCCCACTTCGTGGAGCACCCCTTTAGAAATGATGGAAGCAGCTCTCGATCACGAAATGGCTGTGACAGAGATGATTAACAATCTCATGAAGCAAGCTAACAAGGAACAAGACTTTGCCACTCAGCACAAACTGATGCAGTTTGTGGATGAACAAATGGAAGAAGAGGCGCTATTCCACTCGATGGTGTACAAATTTAGGGAGACGCAACGAAATCCTTGCCTAACTCGCATTCTCGACCAACAAATGCATAGCCGAAAATTAGAACAAAAGATTCAAGGACGAGCAGAGCATTGGCTGTAAAAAACTTTAAGAATTACGATTTGCAAACTTAAAAATGTCCAATTATGAAAAAGACATACATCAAGCCATCGTTAGTAATCAGGATTGTCAGACCGACACTATCGCTAATGACAAGCATGTCCAGATCTGGCCTTCCACCAGAAAGCGGAGCTTATAAAGAAGATTCAAAAAGCAAATTCAGAGTAGAAGGTGCAATGTCTTTCGACGAAGAAGGAAACAGCGGATTTATGTCTCTTTGGTAATGTTCGATTCAGTCAAACATCTCATGCAATACATCCAATGATTTCAGTTCTGGAAATGACGGCATGTGCAACCTGTAATATGTGTTCAACACCGTGAGAATTCGCATTCTGGCATTGCGCGAGAAACGGAACAGATGCATAGTCGAATAGTTCATTCTGAACAGTGCAGGAAGATACCGTGCCTCTTCTGGCTTAAGGAAATGAGCATGAGAAGGCTGTCCGTAGCAAAAAGTTCCAGCAAGAAGATCAAAGTAATTTCCAGATTCCTCCATATTAGGATAGACACCAACAAAACGGCTTAAATGCATCAAGAATACCAAATGGAAGTTGGCATAGGAAGCTGGCTTATCAGCCATATCAAGCCATTGGAGCGAGGATTCCATGTAGCGATATAGCGGAAGATTCTCTTTTTCTTCGCGCAAAGCCGCACTGAGGAATTCGGCTATGAAGATGGCAAGCGAAGACTTTACCGGCGAGAAAGGCAAGTCCACATAATTATAATATGTCCTGACTTCTGATGGCCGAGGAAGTTTCGAAGAGCCGCTTCTGATTTCCGCCTGAAACTCTACCATGCTCAAGGGCTGCCAGAAAGAAACCGAACGCACTGCCCTTTTTGAACGCGAGATGCTAGTCATCAAAGACAAGCGTCCGCGTTCTTCTGTGTACAAGTCAACTATGAGGGAAGAATCTCCATACTTAACCGTCCTGAGCACTATTCCTTTTATTCTTTCTTGCATACCTTATACTTAGAAAAACTGCATTTTTTTGCTATAAGTAATGGTAAAACATCACATTACAAGTGCAAAATTAGAGTTTTTTCAATGAAAGAGCAAAAAAACACCTCAAAAGTTTTGGCGTTAAGAAGAAAGTTGCTACCTTTGCACTCGCAAAACAGCGCCACGCGCTTGTTTCGCTCGGGATTCTCCCATAGGCTGGTCCCTTCGTCTATCGGTTAGGACGAGAGATTTTCATTCTCTAAAGAGGAGTTCGACTCTCCTAGGGACTACCAATCGCCGCTGAATAAGCGGCGTAATTTTTGGAAGATGGGTGCGAGGTCACAAGCCATACCACATCGGACTTCCGCAAAACAAACCTAATTATTAACACTAGAAACTCTAGTCATCCTAGAATTCTAGATTAAAAACAAAAACAAATGGCAAACCACAAGTCATGTCTCAAGCGCATCCGCCAGAACGAGAAGCGCAGACTCCACAACCGCTACTACGCAAAGACTATGCGTAACTTCCTCCGCGACCTTCGCAACACTAAGGACAAGGCAACTGCTGAGGAAATGTACCCAAAGCTCCAGAAGATGCTTGATAAGCTCGCTAAGCAGAACATCATCCACTGGAAGAAGGCTGCAAACCTTAAGTCAGGTGCAGCTAAGCTCATCGCTAAGCTTGGTTAATCATTTAACAAAGAGCATACAAAAGCCAGATTTCCGAAAGGATTTCTGGCTTTTTCTTTGATTTATGCTCTTTTTGAAAAAATATCCCTATGAGCCATAAAATATTTCTCATTTTCCTTCTCCAAATCAATAAGTTTTCGTAACTTTGTATCGTTTAAAAGACATTACCAAAGAGAAAGAAATAATGGATGAAATAGCAAAAAACGGAGCAGAATACTCAGCCAGTAACATTCAAGTCCTCGAAGGTCTTGAGGCGGTAAGAAAGCGCCCTGCGATGTACATCGGAGACATTAGCGAAAAGGGTCTTCACCACCTTGTGTATGAGACTGTGGACAACTCTATCGACGAAGCCTTGGCTGGTTACTGTTCTAATATCGAAGTAACAATCAACGAAGACAATTCCATAACTGTCCAAGACGATGGTCGAGGCATTCCTGTTGACATGCATGAGAAAGAGCATCGCAGCGCCCTCGAAGTGGTAATGACAGTGCTTCACGCCGGAGGTAAGTTCGACAAAGGCTCTTACAAAGTATCTGGCGGTTTGCATGGTGTGGGCGTCAGCTGCGTGAACGCGCTCTCCACTCACATGATGTCTCAGGTTTACCGCAACGGTAAAATATACCAGCAGGAATATTCTTGCGGCAAGCCGCTCTACGATGTGAAAGTAGTCGGAGAGACTGACAAGCGTGGTACTCGTCAGCAATTCTGGCCAGATGGAAGCATCTTCATCACAACAACATACAAGTATGACATTCTCGCAAACCGTATGCGCGAATTGGCTTACTTGAACGCTGGCATCAAAATCACTCTTACTGACCTTCGTCTTGATGTAAATGCTGAGCAAGGCATCGAAGGCATTCGCCAAGAGGTATTCTACAGCGAAGGTGGTTTGAAGGATTTTGTACGCTACATTGACTCTACTCGTACACATCTTTTCGATGATGTCATATATCTCAACACTGAGAAGCAGGATACACCTATCGAAATCGCCATAATGTACAACACTTCGTACAGCGAGAATCTGCATTCTTATGTCAACAACATCAACACTATTGAGGGTGGCACACACCTTCAAGGTTTCCGCACTGCGCTCACACGCGTACTCAAGAAATATGCTGACGATAATAAGATCACAGAGAAGCTCGAGAAGCAGAAGATTGAGATAAGCGGTGAGGACTTCCGTGAAGGTCTTACTGCAGTAATCAGCGTAAAGGTTGCTGAGCCTCAGTTCGAAGGACAGACAAAGACTAAGCTCGGAAATAGCGAGGTGGCTGGTGCTGTTCAGCAAGCTGTAGGAGAAGCGCTCACAAACTACCTTGAAGAGCATCCAAAGGAAGCTAAGCTTGTAATTGACAAGGTTGTGCTTGCTGCAGAAGCTCGAGTTGCTGCTCGCACTGCTCGTGAAAAAGTGCAGAGAAAAAATCCAATGACTGGCGGCGGTCTTCCTGGAAAGCTTGCCGACTGCTCTGACAAGGATGCAGCTAATTGCGAAATGTTCATTGTCGAGGGTGACTCTGCAGGTGGTTCTGCTAAGCAGGGACGCGATCGCCATTTCCAGGCAATCCTCCCAATTCGCGGTAAGATTTTCAATGTAGAGCGCGTTAAATGGCATCAGGCATTTGAGCATGAAGAGGTAAACAACATTTTCCAAGCTCTTGGAGTGAAGTTCGGCTTAAATCCTGAAGATCAAAAAGAAGCAAATTACGACAAGCTTCGCTACTACAAGACTATTATCATGACCGATGCCGATGTCGATGGTTCACATATCGACACACTCCTCATGACACTCTTCTTCCGATTCATGCCACAGCTCATTCGCGATGGCCGTTTATACATCGCAACTCCACCACTCTACAAGTGTACAAAGGGTAAGGTAAGTGAGTATTGCTATGACGAAAACGCCCGTCTCCGCTTCATTGACAAGTATGGCGATGGACAAGAAGACAAGATAAAGATTCAGCGTTACAAAGGTCTCGGTGAGATGAATCCTGAGCAGCTTTGGGAAACAACAATGAACCCAGAAACTCGCTTGCTCAAGCAAGTAACAATAGAGGATGCTGCAGAAGCAGATTACACATTCTCAATGTTGATGGGTGAGGATGTTGCTCCACGCCGCGAGTTCATCGAAAGAAATGCGACTTACGCTAACATCGACGCATAAACATCAAGATACTTAATAGTAATATAAAGAATATTTCATTCAATTCTTACATATATTCTCGTGCCGACCAAAAAGAAGTGATTTCTGACCGAGTCGGCACATTTTTTATTATCCGATTTGGGTATAAAAAAACGGGAGCCATTGGGTTCCCGTTTTTTGTCAATATTTTTTGCTTATGTTATGAAGCTTATCGCTTATCCGAAACTGATAACCGTACCTGGTTCAATACCGCCATTACTCTTTGAGCCTATGTCAGTGAGCTGACGGAGAGTTTCCTTAGAGCGCTTATAAGTAGGTGATGTTTCCACCATGCTAATAACATCTTCATTGTCAAGATCATCCTCCTTGAAAATATAGCTGTAGAGAGGACGGCGAATGCTGCGACGATTCTTCTCTGGACCGTAAATTCGTTCACGACGGCTTGCACGCTCTGCTGCAGCCTCTGCTTCTTCCGCATCACGCTGCTGCTGTTCCTTGTCACGAGCAACGAGACGAGAACCAAGTTCGTCAGAATCAATATCCTCAACACCGAAACCTGTCGCAAGAATAGTAATCTTAACTTGGTCTGTAAGAGATGGGTCAACAGAAAGGCCCCACTTTGTCTCCACATCTTCAGTCTTAATTTTCTCCATGAACTCGTGAACCTCATTCATCTCATCCATCATGAGAGCATTATTGCCATCACTGTTTTCATCAGGAACAGAGATACGAAGGAGAATCTTATTTGCACGATAAATGTCATTATTATTGAGGAGAGGAGAGTTCAACGCATCATTAATACCCTTAGTCACACGACCTTCGCCAGAACCATAGCCAGTACTCATGATTGCAACGCCACCATCCTTAAGCACTGTGCTAACATCATTGAAGTCAAGATTGATAATGCCGTGCATAGTGATGATTTCAGCAATAGAACGAGCTGCATTACAGAGAGTGTCGTCTGCTTTTGCAAATGCCTTGATCACAGTAAAGTCCTGATAAATCTCACGAAGACGCTCATTGTTGATTACGAGAAGAGCATCAACATTGTTATGCATTTCCTCTACACCATCGAGAGCTTGGTCAATCTTACGATTTCCTTCCCAACGGAAAGGAATTGTAACGATGCCGACAGTGAGGATGCCCATGTCCTTTGCTGTCTTTGCAATGAGCGGAGCAGCACCTGTACCAGTACCACCGCCCATGCCTGCAGTTATGAACGCCATCTTTGTGCCATCGCTGAGCATACGCTTAACATCTTCTATTGATTCCTCTGTGGCCTTTCTTGCGCGTTCTGGACGGTTGCCAGCACCTAGACCTTCGTTGCCAAGCTGAATCTTTTCTGGCACAGGAGAATCCTGAAGTGCCTTATTATCTGTGTTACATACAACGAAAGTTACATCATGAATACCTTCATTGTACATGTGGTTGACCGCATTGCTGCCGCCGCCGCCAACGCCAATAACCTTAATTATACTTGTGGTGCCTTTCTGAAAGTTGAATACACCAAATTCTTCATTTTCACCCATATTTGTGTGAGTTATATTGTACTGTTACAAACAGTGAAGTTACTATTTAATTTTCGAGACACTAATTGAGTTAAGCAAGCCTTGATTAGCTGTTTTCATCGTTTACGATGTCAGACAAAGCGCGAGTGAAACGGCCCCAAGCGCTGTTCTCCTTATTAGCCTTGTTCACCATTTCTGCAAGGCTATCAACAGCATCTGACAGCATCTGAGCCAAATCAGCTCCTTCCTTCAGGCTCTGCTTAAACTTATCCTTGCCCTCAAGAGCAGCTGCTGCTTTCTCATATTTTTCTCCAAGAACTTCGTCAAGGATGCTAAGAGAAAGGTCTCTAGCATTCTTGCGCACTGCCTTGTCACGGCCATACTTCTCAAGTTCAACAATCTGCTTCTGCACCTTGTCGTAAGCAGAACGGATGCTTGCCTTAACTGCGTCGAATGCAATTGCGTCCTGAGCCTCAGCAGCGGCTGCTGCATCAGCTTCCTCCTGTCGCTTGCGGCGCTCTTCATCCTTCTGCTGCTGATCGAAGAGGTTTGTGCCATCGAAAGCCTCACCTCCGCATGGCACTGTGCCAGCGAGGAGAAGAGAAATGATTGTGTTGCTCAAGCCATTGTCAATAGTGAGGTTAGAAGCGTTAGAAGTCTTAACCACCATCTGGTTAACCTTCTTTGCAATGCGAACCTTATCAATCTTAGTGCTGTTCATGAACGCCTTAACAACATTCTTCATGTTGCTGCCGCCACCTGTAAGAACAATGCCGCCAAGCAGCTTGCCACTATAGTTTGAATTGATGATCTGAGTGCTTACATTTGCGATAATCTCGCCCATACGAGCCTCAATCACATTCTTAATCAAAGCAACCTCAATCTGGCGGCCATCAGTAGTTGTGTACTGCATAGTGTCCTGATCGTCAGCAACATCATTATCCTGACAAGCATCGCCATACTTCAACTTGATATCCTCCGTCTCAACCTCATCAACAGGAAGAGTTGCGAGGTCCTTATTAATATTGTTGCTACCAAGTGGGATTGTTACGAGGTAGCGAACAATGTTGTTCTTATACACAACGAGAGTTGTTGTGTCTGCGCCGAGGTCAACGAGCGCACATCCAGAGCGCTTTTCTGCGTCTGTAAGAATATTGTTTGCAAGCTGGAGAGGAGAGATGAGCTCCTCAACCACATCAACAGCAGTGTTAGCAAACACAGTGTCGATCTTAGCTCTAAGATTTTGCTTTGCAATAACATCGAGGAACTCACCTTCGATGTTTGTACCCATCACGCCTACAGGATCAGCAATCACGCTCGAGTCGACCACATACTCCTGTGGGTAGTTCTCAAGCACCTCATAGTCAGCAAAAGGAATCTCATAGCTCTCCTGACGGATGCCATCGATAGCTTCATTAGTGATGTAGCTCTGAGTGAGCATGTTGCGCTTGATGATGCACTTATATGAGCGCACTGACTGACCGCCAAGACCCACATAAACGCGAGTAATCTTTGTTTTGAGAACTGCCTCGAGCTTTGAAATGATATTATTAATGCTCTGATAGGTCTTCTCGATATTATAGACAACACCACGCTTCACGCATCCTGGGGTCTTCTCCTCAGCGTATGCAAGAATCTGCATAGTGCCATCTTTCTTCTTTCCGGCAATGCCTGAAATTCGCGATGAACCAAGCTCAATTGCCACTATGAAATCTTTATCAGAAGTATTCATATATTTTATTTCTTTTTGGTTTATCTATTTTTTATATGTATTTTCTCCCTTACTAACATCTGCCTTAATCGCATTTTCACTTAGAGCGCTTCGTGCAGATAATCTGGTTGCCATACTCCAGATTGATCTTAGCATATTTGTTCCAGCCCACTGTGCCCATTGCTTTGTCATAGAAAGTTCTGAGCTTGCGCAGCTTCTTCTGGTACTCATCTATGCTTCCCAGATACACTATGTGATTTCCGACGCGAGGAACAAGCTCAACAACATGCTCGCCCTTTTTGTTCTTTGTCACATAGATCTGCTCAATCTGGTTATTCCAGAACGCATCGGTCTGCAAATACTGTCCAAAATCAGCAAGCTTTGAGCATGCATATTTCTCATCAATATTGCCCGATGCAGTGACCAAATTCACAGCATAGTTCGTGTTTGGAATCTTCTTTCCTTGAGAATCAACGAAGTAGCCACTCTTGCCCTCTGGCAAAATATAAATAACTGGCACTCGCTGTTCCACTTTCACACAAAGCTTGCCATTTGTGGTCTTGTAGCATTCCACTTTCTGAATCAGATCGTTAGCACGAATGACCTCTTCAATCTTCTTCGTGTTCACCTCATTCATCAGCATCCCCTTTGGATAGACATGCGCATTCTTTAGCATTGTCTCGATTTCCTTCTCGTTAACGAAATTCGCTTGCGAATTCTTCTTCACCGAGAGTTCCACCATCACACATTTCTCATCCGAGCCAGGCTCGGACAGAAACACCGTGGCATAAACCACATACGCTGCCAGCCCTAATACGAGCAGCGCCACCAAACTGATTTTAACAACATTTCCCGCCTTCATTTATTACTTAATAATTAATAGTGAATAATGAACAATTCATATTCTTTTGATGTATGCTATTTAGTTCTTCATTGTTCTTCGCAAGCAAAGCGAGATAACATTCTGCTGCTTTCACTTCCCAAGTATCTCCGCAATCTGTGGCACATAGTTCTCAATGTCGCCAGCGCCAAGAGAGATGAGCACATCAAATCCTCCCTTGCGAACAGTATCGAGAATTTCCTCCTTATGAATCAAGTGCTTCTCAATTCCTGGACGCAGATTGTCATATATCAGCTCACTTGTCACGCCTGGGATAGGAAGTTCGCGAGCAGGGTAAATATCGCAGAGGTACACAGTGTCGAGCAGCGACAAGCTTTCTGCAAATTCCTTGTAGAAGTCGCGAGTGCGAGTGTAGAGATGAGGCTGGAAAATTGCTACAATCTTCTTATCCTCATACAGTTCGCGAATTGACTTCACGCTCTGCTCTATTTCGTTTGGATGGTGAGCATAGTCACTAAGGAACACCATCTTATCATTCTTCACCTTAAAGTCGAAACGGCGATCCACACCTCCGAAGCTCTTCATGCCCTCACGAAGCTCATCCTCAGAAACGCCATTCAGAATAGCAAGAGCCATTGCAGCAATGCCGTTGTCAATGTTGATGCTCACAGGCACGCCAAGCTGAATATCTTTCACCACACCATTTGGATGCACAAAATCAAACACGATTTCGCCGCCGCCAATGCGAATGTTCTCTGCATGGAAGTCGCCCTCAGTGCGCGAATACTCATACACCTTCACGCCCTCCTGCACATCTGCCTGCATCTCCAATCCCTTGTGGATAATGAGCGCGCCGCCCGGCTGGATGAGAGTAGTGTATTTCCTGAAGCTCTCCAAATAAGCCTCTTTTGTGCCATAAATGTCGAGGTGATCAGGGTCAGTTGCAGTAATCACAGTCATGTATGGGCGAAGCCAATGGAAAGAGCGATCAAACTCATCTGCCTCAATCACAACATAATCGCTGTCGGAGAGTATATAGTTCGTTCCGTAGTTCTTGCTGATGCCGCCAAGGAAAGCGTTGCAATCCACACTGCTCTGATGAAGCAGGTGAGCAGCCATCGTAGATGTGGTTGTCTTGCCGTGTGTGCCAGCCACGCAGAGTCCCTTGTGCGACTGAGTGAGGAAGCCAAGCACCTGAGCGCGCTTCTGGATCTCAAATCCATTCGTGCGGAAATAAACTAGTTCCTTATGTTCCTCAGGAATAGCAGGAGTGTAAACCACAAGAGTGCTATCCTTGTCCTTAAAGCAATCGGCAATTCCATCCACATCTTCCTCATAATGAATCATTGCGCCCTCCTCTATGAGCTTCTCTGTCAGCTCACTTGGAGTCTTGTCATAGCCGCCTACGCTGTATCCCTGAGTGAGGAAATAGCGAACGAGCGCACTCATGCCAATGCCGCCAGCACCAATGAAATAAACCGATTTGATATTATTTGTTTGCATATTCTTTTGCCAATTTATAAACCTCTTCAGCAATCACATCTGCCGAGTTGTGGAAAGCAAGCTTTTTCACATTCTCGCTGAGCGAAGCCAGCTTAGCATCGTCTGCAATTGTGCTGAGAGCTGTTGAAATAAGTGATTCACGAGCATCCGCATCCTTCACGAGGATTGCTGCTCCCTTTGTTGAAAGCGCCATAGCATTCTTTGTCTGATGATCCTCTGCCACATTTGGCGAAGGAACGAGAATGCAAGGCTTGCCAAGCAGGCAGAGCTCAGAAATTGAGCTTGCGCCAGCGCGAGACACCACCACATCTGCTGCTGCATAGGCATTGTCCATGTTCGAAATGAAATCAAGAACCTTGAGATTGCTCACAGCATCTTCCTTGCTCAGAGCTTCAGCAATACTGCTGCTATAATACTTGCCTGTCTGCCAGATGAACTGAACATCGCTCTGGCGAATATTCTCAAGATGGCCGAGCACGCTGTCGTTCACAGTCTTCGCTCCAAGGCTACCGCCAATGATAAGCACAGTGCGCTTATCAGGATCAAGGCCAAAGCTCTTTCTTGCCTCTTCGCGAGACACCTTTGCATCGAGCAAATTCTGTCTCACAGGATTGCCAGTCATGATTATCTTGTCAGCAGGGAAGAAACGCTCCATGCCGCTATAAGCCACACACACCTTGCGAGCCTTCTTTGCAAGCGACTTGTTTGTCACTCCCGCATAAGAGTTCTGCTCTTGGATAAGACAAGGAACGCCCAACGAGTAAGCTGCATTCAGCGTTGGAGCCGAAGCATATCCTCCCACACCTACTGCCACATGAGGCTTGAATGTACGAATGATGTTCTTCACCAGCTTTTTGCTCTTCCAGAAATCCATCATCACGCCAATATTCTTTGGATTCCAAAGCGGACGAACAAGTCCACGCACTGGCAAGCCCTCAATCTTGTATCCAGCGGCAGGCACACGCTGCATCTCCATACGCCCAAGAGCACCCACAAACAGTATCTCTGCTTCTGGATGTTGCTTCTTTATCGCATTTGCGATAGACACGGCTGGGAAAATGTGACCACCCGTTCCACCACCGCTTACGATTACTCTTAAAGGCTCATTCTGTTCCATTTCTTTCTCGACTTTATCAACTTGTGTAAATTAATGAGCAAAAATACAAAATTTTTCGCACACGCGCAAAGAAAAACACACAAAAAGCTATCAGAAAAGACAAATATTCCCAGCCGTCCCACATTCTGTCATTTTTCACTGAACAAAACTCGTCAAATTCCCCTCCGCCATCACCTTAAACACCCATAAAAACCATTGCCCGTCACGCTTAATACCTTTCCCCTGGCAAAACACATTGCTTACGCCCCACAAGTGAAAATCCTCTTGCCCTGTACCTCCAAAGCGGTGTGAGTCACACCGCATATAGTGGTATGACTCACAGCACTGTGGGTGGTGTGACTCACACCACTTTAGACGCACAAAGCGCATGCATACGAAGATGCACCTTGCAAGCAGCATGCCATACCCTATCTCACGACATTGCCCCTTCGGTGTAGTATTCGCTTGTTTCTTTTTCTGGCATAGCCTCAACCAGCTTCGCATTCTGTTCCTTCTTCTCCGCATAGCGGCTAACGCTAAGAATTACAGCAATGTAGAAGCTCGTGATGAGGATTGAAGTACCGCCTTTACTGATGAGAGGCAATGTCTGTCCTGTCACTGGCACAAGACCAACGGCAACACTCATATTAACAAATGCCTGCAGCACCATCATAATGCCGAATCCGAGAACAAGATAGGCAGGGAAGAATGTCGGGCAACGCAAAGCGATGCGACCAACTCGAATGAGCAAGGTGAGATACAAAAATGCCACAAACAACGCACCAATCACTCCGAGCTCCTCTATGATAATTGCATAGATAAAGTCAGATTCTGCATGCTGCAAAAAGTCTCTTTCTATTGAATTGCCAGGACCTAATCCAATTACATTTGAATTTGCCACAGCAATATAAGCATAAGTTGTCTGAGAGTTCTTATCATCAAGCAGTTTCTTCGTCTCGCTCTTTTGCTTCTGGGCCAGCGACTCTTCGTCATCAACACCCATCACACGCATGATACGATGCTTCACTGTGACAAGACGCTTACATCCTGGAATCTCTTTCAATGTAGGCTCTGGAATGACGATTGCCAATGATGCGAAGAACATTCCGATGCCCGCAATGACCAGTAATCCCTTAAACATCAAATCCTTTGGCACATGGCCGATGAACATCATCACCAAAACCACAAAGAACAGCATCAAAGCCGTAGAGACATTATCAAGGAAGATAAGTCCGCAAACAACTATAGTGGAAATGCCTATTATCGCAAAGGCAAGGTAGCGTTTTCCTCTAATTGCGCCGACCACCTTGCGCTTCTTTCCTCTCACATATTCCTCTTTCTCCGTCTGCGTTTTTGCCAGCACAACAGCTGTCGCCATGAGCAAAGCCGCCTTTGCAATCTCTGATGGCTGGAAACTTACCGAGCCAATGCTGAGCCAGCGGTGCGTCTCGTTTATCTCACCGCCACCGCCAAAAACCGCCGTGTAGAGAAGCATGAGCACCGCCAACGGCAACAGCACAAACGGAAAGAGCATGAACCATTTGCATGGTATTCTATGCACTATCAAAATGATGACCAAGCCCAGCAGCAAGAACCCTGCCTGGCTAACCATCGGTCCCCAATGATGACCACCTTCAAAAGTGAGTCGGCTCGACGCACTGTACACCTCTACGAGCGAGATCATGCATAGGAAGAAGTAAATCATCCATACGCTCTTGTCGCCTTTGAAGAGGTGCCCTTTGAAGAAGTCAGAAACAATTTTTCCCATAATCCATTCAAATTCTTTTTGTATTTATACTCTCTTATGCTATTTCATTTCACCCTGTTACAAATTCTTCACACATTCCTTGAATTGCTCACCTCTGTCTTCCATGTTTTTGAACAAGTCGAAGCTTGCACAACATGGACTCAGAAGCACTGTGCTGCCTGGCTTTGCCATCTTGTAGCATTCGTCAACGCAATCCTTCATGCACTTCACATCTGCAAATGGAATGCCGAAGCCATCAAATGCAGCATGAAGCTTGCTGTTGTCAACTCCCATGAAAACCAAGCCTATGCACTTTTCTTTCACGAGGTCGAATATCTCTGAGTAATCATTCCCCTTATCCTTACCTCCAAGAATCAAAACGGTTGGAGTGCGCATACTGTCGAGAGCATACCAGCAAGCATTCACATTTGTCGCTTTTGAGTCGTTGATAAACTCTACGCCACGCACTCTGCCGGCTTTTTCCAAGCGGTGCTCTACGCCCTCAAATGTCTTCAAGCCCTCACGAATCTGCTCATTGCTCACACCTGCCAAGTCTGCCGTGATGCCCGCAGCAAGAGAGTTGTAAAGATTGTGCTTTCCTCTCAGGGCAAGCTCCTCCTGCTCCATGTTGAAAGGAGTTGGTCCTTCAATCACATACTCATCAGAATCAACATAGCCAATCACACTTGAGCCCTTGAACTCCGAGAATGGGCAGAGCTTTGCCTTGATATTGTACTTCTTCAGCTCTTCTGCCACGATTGGGTCATCATTCCAGAACACGAAAGCATCGCTTTCTGTCTGATTCTGAATGATTCTCATCTTAGAGTCAACATAGTTCTGCATCTTGAAGTCGTAGCGATCAAGGTGGTCAGGAGTGATGTTCATCAAAACAGCAATGTCAGCCTTGAAATCATACATATTGTCAAGCTGGAAGCTGCTGAGCTCAATCACATAGTAGTCGAAATTCTGTTCTGCCACCTGAAGAGCGAGGCTGCTGCCAATATTGCCAGCCAAACCTACATTGTATCCTGCATTCTTCAAGATGTGGTAGATGAGCGAAGTGGTAGTTGTCTTACCGTTACTACCTGTGATACAAATCATCTTTGCATCCGTGTATCTGCCAGCGAACTCAATCTCCGAGATTATTGGGATGTTTTTCTCCTTGATCTTCATAATCATAGGAGCATTCTCTGGAATGCCTGGGCTCTTAATCACCTCATCAGCATTGAGAATGAGCTCTTCTGTATGTTGTCCTTCTTCCCATACAATCTCATGCTTGTTGAGAAGTTCCTTATATCTATCTTTAATCTTTGACATGTCGCTAACGAACACATCAAATCCTTCTTTCTTTGCCAACACTGCAGCTCCAGCTCCGCTTTCGGCTGCACCAAGTACTACGATTCTTTTCATATTTGTTATCTTATCTTCAATGTTATAATTGTGATTGCAGCAAGCAAGATTGTAACAATCAAGAAACGAGATGTAATCATTGACTCAAACAGCAAGCCCTTTGGGCGTGTGATGAGATACTTTACTCCATCCTCCATCTTGTGGCGATAGTGATCGTGGAACGGAGCGCGCTTGAACACTCTCCATTTCTCTCCTCTTGCGTTGCCTTTCTTTGCATAAGCTACCTGCAGGATTACAGAGAGACTCTCCATCAAGAATATGCCACAAAGGATTGGCAACAACAGCTCTTTATGAATAATGACTGCTGTCACTGCTATCACGCCGCCAATTGCAAGACTACCCGTATCGCCCATGAACACCTTTGCTGGGTAGGCATTGTACCACAAGAAACCGACCAACGCTCCTACGAATGCACACAGGAACACCAGAATTTCTTCCGAGCCAGGTATGTACATCACATTCAAGTAACTAGCAAACTGAATATGACCACTCACATACGCTAATATGCCTAAGGTGACTCCTATGATTGCAGAGTTTCCCGCACACATGCCGTCCATTCCGTCGTTCAAATTAGCACCATTGCTCACAGCACATATCACAAAAGTAGTCACAAGGATGAACAATATCCATCCACACGCACGCTTTGCTGTGCCATTTGGAATGAAATCGAAGAGCTCGTAATAGTCAATATTGTTATTCTTGAAGAAAGGAACTGTTGTTACCGTCGATTTACGAGCCTCACTCTTATGATACACAACTTCCTTTTCCCCAATCTCTTGTGTCACATTCTCGCGCACCACTGCCTGAGGACTAAGCCACAAAGTCAAGCCTACTATGCAGCCAAACACAAGCTGGCCAAGCATCTTGTAACGAGGCTTCATGCCATCTTTATCTCCAGAGAGCTTTATCTTATCATCGATAAATCCAAGAATGCCAAAGAAAAGAATTGTTGCAAGCAATAAAAGCATATACACATTTGTGAGCTTACCCAGCAACACTGCAGGCAGAATCACCGCAGCCACAATCACAATTCCACCCATTGAAGGAACGCCTTTTTTCTGCACTCCGTATGGATCAATATTTGCATCTCTGGCTGACTCAATATGATTTCTTTTACGCATGTATTTGATGAAATACTCACCAGCAACCATAGAGATTACAAGCGACAGAATCAAAGCAGCTAATGCTCTGAACGACACATATCCCACCATGCCCATGCCTGGCAGATCCAAGTCTTTTAGGTATTCACTTAAATGGTATAACATCTTGAGAATTTACTATTTAACGAATTGTCGAGATTCCGAAGCATCTATTTCTCAATGTGCCGAATCTACAATTTTCTATTTAACAACTTTATTTATTAAAAACAAGCACGAACTTCCTCTTTGTCGTCGAAGTGATGCTTCACACCCTTAATTATCTGGTAATCCTCATGTCCTTTACCAGCAATGAGTATCACATCACCTGGCTGAGCCAGCATGCAAGCGGTCTTTATCGCCTGTCTGCGATCGACTATTGTAAGTACTCCTGCAAGCTGCTCTGCAGTCAAGCCATCTTGCATGTCTTTGAGAATATCTTCAGGCTCTTCATTGCGAGGATTATCGCTTGTAAGAATAACCTTATCGCTCTGCTTAACAGCCTCTTGTGCCATAAGCGGGCGCTTACCCTTGTCACGATTACCACCACATCCACACACTGTGATAACCTTTCCCTGCTTTCCTTCCAACACTCCGTGAATTGCATTCAACACATTCTCAAGAGCATCTGGAGTGTGGGCATAGTCAACAATTGCAGTATATCCTGATGGCGAGCGCAATGCCTCGAATCGGCCATTCACTGGCTTCATCTTACTAAGTGCGACAAGCACTTCCTGAGGCTCCTTGCCCAGCATTACAGCCGCTCCATACACAGCAAGCAAATTGCTCACATTGAACTTTCCTATGAACTGCACGCCAACTTCCTTGCCATTGATATCCAAATACATACCCTCAAAGTGGCATTCAATAATCTTAGCCTTGAAGTCTGCAGGGCTCTGCACTGAGTATGTCTTTACATCAGCCTTAGTATTCTGCACCATAACCATGCCATTCTTGTCATCAACATTTGTGACAGCAAATGCCCCCTTTGGAAGATTATCGAAGAATTGCTTCTTTGCCTTTATGTAGTTTTCAAATGTCTTGTGATAATCGAGATGGTCACGAGTGATGTTTGTGAACAAACCGCCCACAAACTTCAATCCACCAATTCTATTCTGCACAACGGAATGGCTGCTAACCTCCATGAAAGCATATTCGCAACCAGCCTCAACCATCTGAGCAAGAAGCTTATTCAGGGTAATTGGGTCCGGCGTTGTGTGTTCTGTTGGAATCGCCTCTCCATCAATGTAGTTGCACACTGTGGAAAGCAAGCCTGCCTTGTGTCCCATCGCACGGAACATATCATACAACACGGTAGCAATTGTTGTCTTTCCATTTGTGCCAGTCACGCCAACCAGCTTCAACTTGCTTGTTGGATCACCATAAAAATTAGTAGCAATCTGACCTACTATCTGTTCAGAGTTCTCTACTTTTATATAAGTAACATTCTCGTCCACATCTTCTGGCATAACCTCGCACACCACAGCTACAGCACCTTGCTCTATTGCCTTACTGATGTAATTGTGACCATCTGCCACAGTACCTTTTACAGCCACAAACAGATGACCTTTCTCTATCTGGCGAGAATCAATATTCACTGCCAGAATATCCTTGCTCATGTCGCCTTTTATCTCAAGCACATCGAGCTTACTTACGAGAGATTCTAACTTCATTGTCTATTTTGTATTTTTGTTGCTTAATTCAACTCCAGCATTACTGTCTGTCCCTTCACTATTTTAGCACCTGCGGCAATGCTTTGACTCTTCACCTTGCCTTTGCCGCGCATTCTAACTCTCAATCCTCTTGTCTCAAGGGCAAACACAGCATCTCTTGCACCCATGCCATACACATTTGGCACAACATTATCCGATATCTTAACTTGCTGGAAACCAACATTGTTTCCATCAATAGATGCTTTGCCCCACTCATATCCAAGACCACCCTTTGCCTTCAAGCCAAGTTCGCCAAGCACATACTGAGCTGCTATCACATTACCATCTTTCACTTCTGGCACGAACACAGCAGTTGAATCCTTTGCTCGGTTAAGGTCTGTTGTTATTATCTTTGAGTATATTCTTTGAGCTATTTTTGAGAACACAACACCAGCTTGGCCGCCACCACTGGCAACATAGTATGAGTGGCGAATAGCCACAATGCATGAATACTGCGGAGCATCAGAAGGGTAATATCCACAGAAACTTACAAGGTGCTCGCTCGCACCGCTACCCTTGCGATAAGAAACCTGAGCTGTACCTGTTTTACCACTTACATGGAAGTATGGGTTACCTGCTTTCTTGCCTGTTCCATCCTTGTCATTAACCACTTTTTCAAGAATTTCCTGGATGTTCTTCAATGTTTGCGGTTTACAAATCATTGGCTTAATCACTTCTACAGGAAGTTCTTCAATCAACTCTCCGTTTTTCTCAATGCGCTTCACAAAACGAGGACGCACCATCTTGCCACCGTTTGCAATCGCATTGTAGAATGTAACCGTGCTAATTGGCGGAATCTGAGTCTCATAGCCAATTGACATCCAAGGCAAAGTTGTCTTTGACCAATAGTGAACTGTGTCGTTTGGCATTCTAATCTTTGGATTTGCAGCACCATTGAAAGGCAAGCCTAGTGGCTGACCAATACCTATGCGATGCAAGCCTTCTACAAACTTCTCTGGCTGAGAACGATAATACTGGTCAATCAGCTTACTCACACCAACATTGGATGAATACTTGAGAATCTGAGTCACATCAATAACACCATAACCACCACGAGTTGCCCAGTTGTGGTCCTTCATGAGTGAACCATACATAGGACACACGCCATTGCCTGTATTCACGATGTCATGAGGATGAATATACCCATCATCCATTCCCACCATGATGCTAGCCGTCTTGAATGTCGAACCTGGCTCCATCAATGCTGCAAGGGCATAGTTGCGAGCCTCGTAATACTCACCATCATCGTAGCGCTGCAAATTCACGATAGCTTTCACATCGCCAGTTTTAACCTCCATCAGCACCACCACACCCATCGAAGCATTAAGTTCGTGCAGTTTCTCACGAAGAGCGCTTTCGCAAATATCCTGCATGCTCACATCGATGGTGCTTACGAGATCATAGCCATCTACCGGCTCTTTATCTATAATATTCAAATACTTAGAGAGAACTTTCTTGTGATGAGACTTGCCTGGCTCACCTCTCAGGATAGAGTCGTAAGCAAGTTCAAGTCCTGAGCGAGCAGAATCCTTTGCACCGAACATTTCTCCCAAGGTGCGTCGAGCAAGCGAACCAAAAGGCTTGTTGCGGTTGTTTCGTGGATCAATATTAAGACCACTCTTATAGCGATTTTTCTCGCAAAGAATAGGCAGCTTCATCATCTGGTTGAACTGGATGAAGTTGACAACCTTGCGAGGAGTCAAATCATAGTAGCGAGAATGCTTCTCAATGCCCTTGAGCAAGTAATCCTTATACTCTTCCTTTGACATAATTGGCACGATATCAGCCATTCCTGAGCAAATGGAATCAAGATTCACCAACCACATTGAGTCGCGTTTTGCAGTCTGCTCTGCATTGAACACACGCTTTTTCTTTTGCTCGCCATTCTCAGTGTATGCCGAATCGTGATATTCCACACCAGAAAGGAAGTCTATATACACTTTGTAGTCAGGCAAGCTGCTTGCCATCAGCTGTCCGTCAGATGACAAAATGTTGCCTCTGGCAGCAGGCAAATCCGTAGTGTCGCTCACACTCACCTCGCCAACAGCCTTCCACTTGTCACGCTGCACGGTTGCTGTATAAACAGCCTTAGCGACGATGGCTATCATCACTATCGAGGCAATCACCCAAATACAAGTGATGCGCGTATCTATGTATTTCTTATCAAATTTCATCGTCCTCAGTTTTTGCAGTATCCAAACTTGCAGAATCCACAAGCACCTCTTTCAGTGCTCTCTCTGCTGCCACACTCTGCTTTCCACTCACTCTGATAAGGTAAGGAGGAGTGATTGGATTCTGCAGGATGCTGTCTTTTGTTCCCTTCAGCACCTTCTCCACACTCGACTGTCGTGTCAAGTTCATCAGCTCGCTCGACTGTGTAAGCACATTGTACTTCACATCCTGCAAATGACTGCGAAGGCTGTCAATGAGAATCGCATCTTGCTGACTATCATAGCGGTTACCCGTGTACACGATAGTCAATGCCACACAAAACATCACGAACAGCACTTGTTTCATCACGAGCTTGCTCATCAGGAAATCACCTCCGAGAATAGACTTGATGGATATCTCCCCCATGTCGTTCTCATCGGTAAATTTCTTAATGGCATCGATCGTCTCTTGATCTTCGTTTTTTTGTACCCCAGGATTTTCTTCCCCAGTAGCAAGATTCTGCTCCCCAACAGAATCTGGAGGAGTCATCAAAGGCTCTTCCTGCATAACATTTTCCTTTTCGTCAATTGTTGACATCTCTTTCTAATTTTCCCTTAAATATAATAATGTGTATCTCACTTTACCACCCTATCCTTTCCGCATTCGCAACAAGCGGTTTGCGATAACTTTTCAGGCGTGGAATATTTCATATCTTTTCTGCAATTCTCAGTTTTGCGCTTCTGCTTCGCGGATTCACCGCCATCTCCTCTTCACTTGGCACAATCACCTGCCTATTCACCAAACGAAACGGAGTATTCACTCTACCGAAGAAATCCTTATCTTCTTTCCCCTCCACATTGCCCGTCTTCATAAGGTTCTTCACAATCCTGTCTTCAAGCGAGTGGTATGTAATCACAACCAGCCTGCCACCAGGACGAAGCATCTCTGTTGCCGCATTCAGCATTTCACGCAACGCATCCATCTCATGGTTTACCTCAATGCGAAGTGCCTGAAACACCTTTGCCATCTCCTTCTTCTCTCTTTCGCTTTTGAAGAAAGGCTTCACCACCTCCATGAAATCGCCAATAGTCTCTATCTTCTTCTGTGCCCTTGCCTTCGCTATCGCAGCAGCAATCTTTCTGCTCTGCTTCAATTCTCCATAAAGGTAGAAGATATCAGCTAATTGCTTCTCATCATATCCGTTCACCACATCAGCAGCAGTATTACCTGCCCTCTGATTCATGCGCATATCAAGCTTACCCTCAAAACGGAAAGAGAAACCTCTTTCACTATCATCGAAATGGTGCGAACTGACACCTAGGTCAGCAAGCAAGCCATCAATCTGCTCAACACCATAGTATTTCAGGAAATTCTTCAGGAATCGGAAATTGCTCCTCACAAATGTAAACTTCCCCTCGTCAAACCCCTCTGCATTCTTCTCCGCATCCGCATCCTGATCAAAACTGTAAAGATGACCTTTCTCATCCAATCTCGAATACACCTCGCGAGAATGACCACCCCCTCCAAAAGTCACATCAACAAACACACCACCCTCTTCGATATTCAGACCATCAACACTCTCTTTCAAAAGCACCGGAACATGATATGTTGTCTGCATGAGTTTTAAGTTTTTTGTTGTTAAGTATTTTATCCCAACAGTTCTTCAATGTTAGCACCGACTTCACTGCCGCCATTCATCACATCTTCCAGAACAGATTTGCTCCAGACCTCAATCCTATCATCCACAGCCACAAATCTCACATCCGCCTCAATGCATGCATACTGCAGCTTTCTTTTCGAAATCAAGAAACGGCCATTGCTATCCAGTTCAATAGGCTCTGCATCGAGCACAAACTGGCGCAACATCATCTGGTGCTTGCTGTTCCACTGATTCAAGCCCTGCTTCAAATCATCAAGCAATGCATTCCACACCGACTCAGGATACAACACAAGACAATGCTGGAAAATGTCTTGACGCAGCACGAGCTTTTGTACGCCCTCTGCCTCAAGCACCTTCCTCAATGCAGCAGGCAGAAACACTCTGCCCTTCGCATCAGTCTTTGCTGGATAATCACCAATGAAACGCATTATTTTTGTATTTGAGTGCAAATATAATAAATTCCCCACTATTCCCCACAATATTTTTAAATTTATTTTTCAAAAAGTTTTCAACAGGGTGTTAACAACTCTCATTTGTCTGTTTTATAGACATTTTTAGATTCACACCTAAAGGTGGGGAAGAATCAAAGAAAAAGCAACGGAAAAGGGCATTTTAGTCACTTATTTTGCAACTAAAATGCCCTGAAATCTTCAAGTCGTTATGTTTATTTCGTGCTATAAAATGCAGTATCTACTCTGCATCCAACGGTACTGTAATTCGTTCTAAAACTTCCACAGAATCAAGAGAAAGAAGTCCTGACTCTGGTGCAGAATCTAATATAGCCTTCTGTTCCTTTTGGAAATATATAGGGGCAGTCTTCGAAAGAGGAAGAATTCTCAATTCCACTTTTTTGCCGACAATGGAAGACATACGAACAAGCATTGGCTTTCCGTTCCAGAAATTATCTTCAACAAGAACGCCATCAGCATATACTCTAGCCACATCGCCCTTGTAATTAATTTGCAAGAACAAATCATCGCATTTCTCCGCATCTGGCACAGAAACATTTATGCTATAAATTGCTGCATTGTCAAAGTCTGCATCCGAAGGCTGTTCTGCTACCTTCTGGCCGCCGAGATTCACCTGGCGCAGACCTATAGCATCTTGATTCTTAGAGCATTCCACGCCAATGGAGCTATTCTTTTGCCAGAACTCTTCCACGATTGCCGCATTCTTCATTCCGCTTTCAGCTTCAGCTTCAAGCCCGCCATTTCCCATTTCGAACACCACACCGCCATGCTTTGCATAATGCAATTTGCCACCGATGACAAATGCAGTTTTTGCTTTTGCCTGAGACAGAGCAGTGAATGCCTTTCCACATATCATTTTAGGGCGATCAAACTGAAGAGCATACTTCTTGCCGTTTACTGTGACAGAAGGCTTCTCCCCTTTGATTGGAACGAAATAATATCCACCATCAGCTTTTGCGAACGGCTGAACGGTTGCCGCATTGATTTTCAGCTCTTTATCTAAATCAAGATTATGTGGGGTTACAGACGCAACACCTTCCTCATTAATAATGCGAACATAGGTATTGCGGAACACAAAACTGCCTCTACGAGCATAGTTATCACTCAGAGAATCCACATCCATTTGAGATAATTCCTCACCCCAATCCGACAGGAATTGATGAAACCAGCGCGTTTGATGATAAGCATTCTCATTCAGTTGCCCCATCTCTCCAAGCGGGCACTGAAAATCATAAGACATGTGAGGCAAATCATTATAAGCAGTAGTTCGAGATGCCTGGCATTCTGCCATAGTATGAGCAGGATTGTATGGGTTTGTACCTCCATGATACATGTAATAGCCAGGCAAATTACTGCCACTGCCCACTTTGCAAATTGCAAGCGGAAGCGGCTCATTTCCACTCATATTCAGACGGCGATGATAAGCAACAGTCATGCCTCCGCCAAGTTCACAAGTGAGGTATGGATACTGCAAATCCTTGCCATCCATCTTAGTGTCTTGATTTGAGCCAAATGTTTCTGTAGCAATCACTCCAGACAATCGTGTGTCTTTGAATATGAATGCCTTAGGATAATCTCCAGGCATGTCGGTAAGCACTCTGTCCCAGAATCCATCAGCATAGTCACCATACAAAGGCAACATCTTTCCGAACTCTTCGTTACCATTCAGTTTAGGCCACCCTGTACGAGTGTAGAATGGGGTGTCAAAACCTATGCTCACCGCCATGTTTTTCAGAGCCATGTAGTACCCCCAAGGGCCACGGCATTCATTCTCAATCTGCACTCCCACCACAGGGCCTCCGTCCTTCCACATCATGTCGCTTGCCTGAGCATAAATATTGCTGTAAAGCCGCTGTGTTGCCGCCATAAATCCAGGAGCAAGCGAACGAAGCTTATAGTTTTTCGGATCAGCTATTGACTTATCAACCATCCACACAGGGAAACCACCTTGATACACCTCGCCATGGCAAAAAGGTCCTATTCGCAGCACCACTGGCATACCTTCTTCCTTACAGATTTGCAGGAACTTATGCAGATTTTTATTGCCACTCCAGTCCCACTTGCCCTCTTCTTCCTCATGATGAATCCAAAAGCAGTAAGTGGCAACCACAGTAATGCCTCCCGCCTTCATCTTGAGTATTTCCCTGCGCCAATCCTTCTCAGGCACACGAGCATAATGGAGCTCTCCCATCACAGGCAGCACATGTTTTCCGCCAATGACGAATCCCTTAGAATCCACTTCAAATTTCACTCCTTCCGGGTTTGTGTTTGTGCCAAAACTGAAAGTCTGCTGAGCAAATGCCCCTACAGAGATTACGATTGACAGGAGTGATGTCAAAATGCATTTATTATTCATAAACAAAGTACGAAATTAAAACGAGATTTACTTGTTCTACTTCACGCTTGCAACGGCAGACAATCCTGCATTGCCCAACATAATCATATTCTCACAATGCTTTCTGTTACGCACATTCAAATCCTCGTCCCACACCAGAAGATCTGGCAAAGACACCGCGAAATAATCCATCGTAACTGTGTCGTAATAATGCTGTTCGCCATAATTCTTCAACTTATAGAACAGGCCTCTTGCCTTATCTTCTTCGCCAAGAGCGCGGTAGCAGAGAGCTGCAAAATAAATCTTTTCTGGCTTGGCGTCATTGTAGTAAAGTGCTGCGGCAGGTTCTGTAGGACCAACAGTGCCTAATTGCCACATCTCTCGAGCTTTCTCTTCATTTCCCTGCAAGCTGTATGCCTGGCCGAGATAGTAATAGAAGTCATTATCCTGAGCGCCATAGAGCTTGCCTTCTCCTAAGTTATGTGGGAATACAAGACATTCCTCAAGCAAGCGAATAGCCTCTGGCTTAGTCAAATCCTTTTTAGCCAATTCCAATCTTGACAATTGGTACTGGCCGCTCACTTTGCCTTCTCCGCCTTCCCATGGATGGAATATGCGATTATCAATCACAGACTTAGCCTCTTCATATCGGCCAAGCTGATTGAGCAGAGTTGCATGTTCAAGAACAAGGTCGTCTCGCTGTAAAATAAGCTCTGGCATTGATTCGTAGTTGGCAATGCGCTCCTCTGCTGTTTTCTCAAGCTTCTTATACAATTGGTCAAGCTCCATGAAAATACGCGAATCAGACTTGTCGAGCGAGAATGCCAATTCCATCTCGGCAAGAGCCTTGGCTGCATCATTCTCCTTATTATAATAGAGCAAAGCCAAATTGCGATGCACTGCTGGCAATGCCGTATTGCGTTCACGAGCAATTTCCCAATACTTTTTCGCAAGTTCATACTGGCGCTTGTCATAATATAGACAGCCAAGCAAATAAGGCGCACGAGCACTTGCTGTCTGTTCTGTATGCCAGCAAAGCACATTGATATCCTCAAGTCTATTAGGGAAGAAGATGCCTGCCTCACATGTCTCACCTACACTCATTACAGAAGAATCTCCTGCATTCATAAGCGCAGCACAAGCATCCTGATGGAAACGGCTCATTGCCGTCATTGCATTTTCTTCGTTTGCTGTTTTCCAAATGTTTATAGCATCAGAAAGCATTCCCATAGATTTATAATGAAGAGCAAGCGAATCGTAGTTGAAATCACTTTGACGCATCAGTTGCTTCATTCGAGCCAAAACCGCACTATCTGCCGTGAGAAGATATTTCTCGTATAAGCAGCCATAGTTGAAATGGTCACGCACTTCTTCTGCCTCGATAGCTGCAAGAGCTGCGTCCTTTTTTCCCAGCATACGAAGAGCTGCAACTTTCACAGCTACTGCACGATGGTTGTGAGCACCAAACTCGATAGCTCTATCTGCTTCGTCAAGCGCATCCTCATATCTGCACTCTTGCATGCTAATAAGCGCGCAATGCAAGTACGAGGCACATGCCCAGCCGGCATTCCATGTTGCTTTCCAGAACCATTTGTAAGCAACAGCCGCATTGCCAAGATATTCATTGCAAAGGGCAAGATTATACAATGGCTCGCCCCAGTAAGGGTTAGGATTTCTTTTCTGCAGCACTTTAACAGCTTTCTCAAAATACGGAAGAGCTTCTGCAAAGCGTCCGCGGCGCATCAGCCACAAACCTTTCTGATTGTTGCATCGTACATCTTTTGGGTCGCGGCGAAGAGCCTCGTCATAATAGTCAAGAGCCGACCATGTGGCATGACGATACTGCTCCAAATGCAAGCCTGTAAGGTAAAGCTGCTCCACTGTTTTTGTATCCTCAGGAGAGAATGCAGCCTCTGCTGCGTCTGGAATCTGGCGAATTTCATCAGGTTCAGGGCTATAGCTCAGCAGAACTCTGCCATTGCGAGGCTCATCTTCCGTGTCGAGAACATACACGGAAGTGTCGCAGCAGCCTTCAAATTTCACTGTCACAACTCCCTTTGGAGATACCTTCACCACCTGTTCCTCGCTACCGCACTTCACCACCACATCTCGCTCGCTTGTGCCATACACAAGCACCTCAATGCCACATTCTTTCTTCTCAACATTCATCACAAGATCCTTGCTGGCATTCTTCACATCAGCCATGTTGCAATATGGCATGAAATATTGCTTGAAGTGCTTCTCCTCGCAAGGCATCAGCCAAGTGAAATCAGGCTGATTCTCTGTGTAAACACCAGCCATCAACTCGATATACGGCCCGTCTTCATCCGTAAGATTGCGATCCCAAGCACGGCCAAAATCGCCATTGCCCCAAGTCCACTGCTTCTTTCCTGGCGAATAATGATTGCTTGCCACATGCAGCATTCCCCCCTTCGAATCATTCTCATATCCGCCCTCGAAATTATACTTGGAGTTCACACCCATGTATGATGTTGGCACCTTGATATTCTTATAGTTAGCGATATCAACACCTGCAGAGTAATCCATCTTATAATATGTGCCTGTAGCAATAGGGAAAGAGCTGACAGCACGCTTTCCATGGTCAAACACAGCGTTGATGTCTGGAGGGAAAATCGAGCGATACTCATCATTCACCTTTACGGCAGGGTTAGCCCACCACAAGAATGTCTGTGGCAAGTTCGACTGATTGCTAACCTTACCTTCTATTTCGAGATAGGCATGTCCTGGACGAAGAGTGAACCCAGCCATGCCCTTCTGACCGAACATGCGCTCATGTTCGTTTATCCACACTGTAACCGACTCGTCCTCGTTCTCCACAATAGTGCAATCTACTGGCATATAAGTAGATGGGCGGTGATGCTGCGGCCAGTTAAACTCAATGCCACCGCTAATCCATGGGCCAAGCAAACCTACAAGTGCAGGTTTCACAACGCTGTTATAATACACGAAATGACGCTCACGCACTTTATCATAAGCCATCTGCACACGACCACCCAGTTCTGGGAGAATCATCACCTTAATATATTCATTTTCAAGGTACACAGCATTCCACGCATGAGGAGTAGGAGCATCTGCCATGCTTTCTATCACAGGATATGGATACACCACTCCACTGCTGCCTTGATATACTCGTTTCTCAAGAAATATAGGATTTTTCTCAGGCTTACCCACCTCATAGGTAGGAATCACCACTTCTTCTTTCCAAGCCTTTACCATCTTTTTATATATAATGTTTAGGTAATTTATGTATCACTTAATTAATTCTTTTTCAAGTTCCTCAAACGATTTGCCTTTTGTCTCAGGACAGCTCTTCATGAGATACACGAATGCAGCTGCGCATATCGCTGAATAAATCCAGAAACTGCCATAACTGCCCAAAGAAGCATTCATTATAGGGAATGTGTAAGTCAATGTGCAACAGCCTGCCCATAGCGCGAATGTGCACACTGCCATTGCAATGCCACGGATTTTATTTGGGAATATTTCAGACAAAAGCACCCAGGTGATTGGTCCCAAAGTCATTGCATAGCATGAAATGGCTGCCACAACAAGCACCACCATAAATACGCCTGTCACTTCCATATAGTAGCATGTGCCAAGCGTGAGATAGATAACTGCCAATCCGCATGAGCCTATGAGCATGAGTGTGCGGCGTCCCCATTTCTCCACTGTGTAAAGAGCTACGATAGTGAAAAGCACATTAGCAACTCCTGTTATCACGATATTTATAAACATGCCATCAACATCAAATCCTGCCCCGATGAATATCTCCTGAGCATAATTGAAAATCACATTTGTGCCACACCACTGCTGGAACACAGCGATTATCAATCCGAGAACCAGCACCTTAGCATACTTGGAAGAGAAAAGCTGCGCCAACCCTCCTGCAGTTTCATCACCGCCATCATTATTTATATTGCCATTCTGTTTTCCTTCTTTCAGACGCAGATACACAGGTGACTCAGGAATGAAGAATGCCATGATGAGGAATGCCGCAGCAGGCACCGTTTCTGCCCAAAACATCCATCGCCATCCCCACTCTCTGCCCCATTCATCGCTCACGCCTGTGCCGATAAGCATGTTGGCAATCTGAGCCGCAAGTATGCCAAGCACAATCGTCATTTGATTAATGCTCACCATCCTACCTCTCACTTGCGACGGGCTCACCTCGGCAATATACATTGGCGACAAAGCGCTGGCCACTCCGATGCCAATACCGCCAATGAATCGAGCTATATTGAACAAAATGAAATCATTAAACACTCCCGTTGCCAAAGCACTGACAGTAAACAGCACTGCAGCAAGAATCAGCAGTGGCTTCCTGCCAAACTTGTCTGCCATTGCACCGGCCACCATAGCTCCAATCAAGCACCCAATCAAAGCTGTAGTCATTGCCACTCCCTGCATCACAGGGTCATCGCCAATGCCGAAAAACTGCTCATAGAAAGGCTTTGCTCCTCCAATCACCACCCAATCGTAGCCGAACAGAAGCCCACCCATTGCTGAGACACAACAGATGAAATATAAAAATGATTTATTCATAAGGTAAAAGTTAGTAATTTATATTTAGGTGAAACAAAAGGCTAAACACATTTTGTGTTCTCAATTTCCGTGCAAAGTTAATAAATATTGTCAATTGTAACAAAAAACCTAAAGAAAACACAAGAAAACCCAAAAGAAAAAACATTCCACACTACCAGCATTAATCATCCATGCGCCAACGGCATATAGTTGTCCGCCAGTGGAGAATTTCTACACTGGTGGCGAGTATTATTACAGCAGTGGCGTACGGATGATAAGCCACTTATCTTGAGACAAACATTGCGTAGTCAATGCCATCGCATGAAATGGATGTGCATTGCGGCTCGTTTTGAGTTGCCATATCGCTCTTATTGTCAACAACTTTCTTATCCACATCCTTCACCTTTCGGTCGCGCCAAACTATACGCTCACGCTCTTCCACTTTGGTAAGATAGATGGTGTCTTGAGTGTGGTGTGGCACATGGATGGTGTCATGTACCTGAACGAACTGCACTTGCTGTTCTGCGTCATTGACAAGCATGGGCAAACTCATTCCAAACACGATGCCGATGACTGCTGCCGCTGGCGTGGCTACCCACCCCCAATATGTGCGTTTCCCTGTCATCGGGTTCTGTGGAACACGAAATTTCTTGTCGTCTTCATGTTTTATGCGTTGAGCCGAATTGGTAAGTTGTTCTTCAAATGTTGCCATATTGCTTCAATTTTTCTTTGAGGATTCTTGTTAGTGAATGTAAGCGTGATTTTACCGTCCCTTGTGGGATGCCCATGATATCAGAGATCTGCGGAATAGTAAGTTCTTCTTCAAATCTCAGAGAGAATAGCGTTCGCATTTCGGGAGGCATTGTGTCGAGAACCGACTGTAGTGCTTTGTCGAAGATTTCGGCATCTATTTCCAGTTCTGCATCATCGGCATAATCTTCGTCTTGCGTATTGAGCACATGCTGCTCATAGTCAGTTTTGTATCCGTTATGCCGATATTCATTCTTGCTGATGTTGAAGGCGATTGTGAAAAGCCAAGGCAGGAACTCCTTTTCTGCTTTCCATCGCTGTCGATTAGTCCATGCCCGCATAAAAGTGTCCTGCATCAAATCGGAGGCACGCTCTTCATCATGATTCATCTGACGGTAGAAGAAACCCATCACACGACGAGCATGGCGATGATAAAGCTCATCAAAAGCCTTATCATCGTCATTTGCGCATACGCGTTCCATCAACTGCTCATTGGTGAGCTTGTAGAGAGGAAGAACCTTATTACGAATGTTAAACAGAAACGGTATGATCATTGCTCTTCTCTATATTGTGCTTCATTAGACAAATACAGTGCGAATCGGACATTTTCTTCCCCTTCCGTACATCGTTCAATGCATTTCCCTAAGGTGAAGTACAAACGGTTTGACTCGCTCTTGTCACCTTTCTTCCATAGCTTTGGCACGAGATTCGCAAGCAGAGTGACACAGTTTAGATCAAGCATATTACTTGTTTCCCATTTATTGGGGTGAAGGTCAGGTTCTGCCAGATAATCCAGGTGATAATACTCCTTAACATTGCGCATCGCCACATCAAAATTATTGTACTGGTGGTCGCTCCACTTCAGCAGGAGTCCTTCGTTGTAGATGCTGTCTTTATCGAGGTCAGCATGTGTCAACACATCGGTAGAGAAATAAGCAGGGCGCTTGCTCTCACGAATCAGATACATTATCATGTCAGCATAAAACTGCTTGCCCCAATCCCCTTCAAGCTGGGCATAATCCGCAAAATTCACATTCATTGGTTTTATGCCAAGACGCTTGTATAATACATCGCGAAACTTATCGACATATAGGAACGACATAGGTATGACAACCACATCCTGACGCATATCGAGGGCATCCTGCAGCGTCTTCATGGGTTTGGTAATGTTATCGCCATTGGCAAAGTAGATAGCATTTTCATCCATGCTTTGCAGCATGTTCCAGTTGTAACGGAGAATACGTTCAGGGTAATATCCTTTCTCGTATGTCCTCTTGTTTAGCTCGGCTATCTTGCTGTTTTCCGGGTCGGTTACCCACAATCGGCAAGTCAAGTAGTCAACATCCTCGTCATTAGCATCCTCTGGCATCAATTCTATTGCACGAAAGATGTTGTCGCCTCGTCTTGCTGCAGAGTCAGTTGTTAGACAGAAGCGTCCTTTACAGAGGTTAAGCACATAGCTATCGGGGAAAGCAGCCTCGATTTTGCGAAGTATGTCGGCAGTCTTTGATTGGTCTTGGTCATCGCCAAAGCCATCGGTAAACATGTCATAGTAATTTGTAGCACGAAACAAGTTGCGCCACGCCCATTCGTCCTTTGGGTTTTCATCAACAACCTTCTGCCAAGCCTGTGCCTGCGCTCCGTACCATTCCGTTTCGTGAGAATTGGCAGCAAAGGTCTCTATTGTTTCGGGAGTCTCTGTGCAAACTGTTTTTTTTCCGCTGTCAGCAGCATCTGCTGTTTCTTTTTGTGCCGAAGCGGCCAAACTCGTCATCAGCAGCACTGCCATTATAAATAATTGTCTCATTGTAACTGTAATTTTGAATTATGAACTAATATTGAGGCGCTCTCATAAATGCATACACATGAAACAGGAAATCGTTCACCGGCAATAGCATTTTTCTACATTTTTTCTTAAAACGCTCAAATAAACTCAAAAAACATTTGCAAATATACGAAATAAAAGCAGAATAATAGCAAATTCCTCGCCCTGTTTCCTTGTTTATTCCGCCAACTTTATCACCCAAAACTCTCTGCCCGTCTCGCATCATCGCTTTCGCCCGATAAGCCATATCGCTTACAAGGCATAAGCAATGAAGCGTGACGGGCGCACGCTTTCCGCCTTGAAATGAAACAAATCATTACGCATTGTTACAAAAATAATCCACAAATTCGTCATAATTAAAAAAAAATATGTATGTTTGCAGTCAAATATCAATAAAAAAGAAAATCAAGGAAAATTATTATTTACTAATTAAGAACTTAAACTTATGAAAAAGAACATTTTGAGCATCATCGCTCTCGTGGCAGCAATGGTTGTTGCTATGCCATCTCAGGCTCAGGTAAAGTTCGGTCTTAAGGCAGGCCTTAATATGAACAAAGTGGAAGGTGAGTTATCTGGTTTTGGACAGTCACTTTCAGAGAACGGCAAGAACACTACAGGCTTCTTCGTTGGTCCTACTGCTGATGTTACAATCCCTCTTGCTGGTCTTGGTGCTGACATCTCTCTCCTCTACGATCAGAAGAAGATGAAGTTTGACGACACTTCTAAGACTCTCAGCTACATCTCTATTCCTGTAAATGCAAAGTACACTGTTGGCTTCAGCAGCCTTGCAAGTGCATATATCGCTACTGGCCCTCAGTTCTCATTCAATGTTAGCGGCAAGAAGTGGGCAGAAATGGGAGATGAATGGAAACTCAAGTCTTCTGAACTTAGCTGGAATGTTGGTGCAGGCGTAACTGTTCTTAGCCACCTTCGCGTAGGCTACAACTACAATATCGCTCTCGGCAAAACAGCAGAGGCAACTGCCTTTTCTATAGCAGGCGATGCTGTGAAGGGAAAGCTCAAGAACAACACTCATCAGGTTTCTCTCTCTTACCTCTTCTAAGAACTTAAGAACTCAAAAACTTAAGAACTTACACATTGTTTGCCGACATCATACTACCTATAGCATTCGACAGCTTCACATATCTTGTTCCAGAAGCAATGGAAGGACAAGTTGTGCGAGGCTGTCGAGTTGTTGTGCCTCTTGGCAAAAACAAAATCTACACTGGCGTGGTGCTTTCTACACACAACAACAAGCCAAAGGGAGTAGAGATTAAGGCAATTATTGAAGTGCTAGACGAACACCCAGTGGTGAACGAGCAGCAATTCAAATTCTGGCAATGGATTGCCAGCTACTACATCTGTCCGCTGGGCGATGTGATGAAGTGCGGATTGCCTGGAGCGATGAAGCCTAAGGATGAGAATGCACTGAAAGAGGCAAGCAGGAAGCGCCGGGCACAGAAAAGCGACTTCGCCTCGGAAGATGGCTTCGTGTACAACAACCTAAACGAAGCACAGAAAACAGCCATGAAGGAGATTGAGGAATCCTTCACAACAAAGAATGTCACCTTGCTGCACGGAGTCACTTCGAGCGGCAAGACTGAAATTTATATTCACCTCATAGACAAGTATTTGAGCGAGGGCAAGCAAGTGCTTTATCTTCTTCCCGAAATTGCTCTTACTACTCAAATAACCGACCGTTTGCGCCAAGTGTTTGGCGACCGAATGGGAGTGTATCACAGCAAGTTCACAGATGTGCAGCGACTGCAAGTGTACAAGCGTCAAGCATCGTCAATGCCATATCATCTGATACTCGGCGTCAGGTCGAGCATCTTCCTTCCTTTCCAAAATCTCGGATTGATAATCGTGGACGAAGAGCATGAACAAAGCTACAAGCAGCAAGATCCCGCTCCGCGCTATCATGCCCGTTCGGCGGCCATAATGCTGGCACACATGTTTGGCGCAAAGACTCTGCTCGGCACTGCCACTCCAAGCTTCGAGACCTATCATCTGGCAAGAAAAGAACGCTATGGCTATGTGCAGCTAACAAAGCGATACAAGGATATGCAACTACCCGTCATTGAGGTAGTTGACACAAAGGAAGCAAAACGAAAGAAAGAGATGAGAGGTCTCTTCTCTCCCCGACTGATTGAGGTTGTGAGAGAAGCTCTCGAGCACAAGGAACAAGTCATTTTATTTCAAAACAGACGCGGTTTCTCATCTTTCATCGAATGTAAGCAATGCGGCTGGGTGCCTCGATGTCCTCATTGTGATGTCAGTCTCACGCTCCACAAGAAGTCGAGCAGCCTCACATGTCATTACTGCGGATACACTTGCCGCATTCCTGAGAAATGTCCAAATTGCGAGACATCTGAGTTTGTGGAGGTTGGCACAGGCACAGAGCGCGTGGAAGACCACATCGCACAAATTTTTCCTCAAGCAACCACTCTTCGCATGGACCTCGACACTGCCAAGACACGAAGCCAGTATGAGCGCATAATATCCGACTTTGCCGACCATAAAGCCGACATTCTTGTCGGAACTCAGATGGTGACAAAAGGCCTGGATTTTGACAATGTTTCGGTGGTGGGGATTCTCGACGCCGACACTATGCTCAATCTTCCAGACTTCCGCAGCTATGAGCGTGCTTTTCAGACTCTTAGCCAAGTAGCTGGAAGAGCAGGAAGAAAGAGTACTTCGGGGCATGTTATTCTGCAAACACGCAGCGCCGAAAGCGAGATTATCAGCCAGATCACCAGCAATGACTACTGGCACATGTTCTACAATCAGATGCTGGAACGACAAATGTTCCGCTACCCTCCTTTCTATCGTCTGATTTATGTCTATCTTCGCCACAAAGACGACCATCTGCTTGAGCATCTTGCCGATGACATGGGCACAAAGCTGCGCAGCGTCTTCGGAGAGCGCGTGCTTGGCCCAGACCGTCCTCCTGTGTCGCGAATACATTCGCTTTATATCCGCAAGATAATGATAAAGATAGAGCACTCTGCTTCTATCGAAAAAGTGCGTCAGGCATTGCTCGCCATTCAGCAGCAGATGCTTGAGCAAGCCGTGGCTAAAAGCCTCAACATTTTCTACGATGTTGACCCACTATAATGCTTTTTTGCAGCCCTTTTCGTCGATTGCCAAGCATTATCTTTGCTAAAAATCTATAAAATGTAATTTTATTCCGCATTTTATTGCCTTTGTCATGGAAATTTACTAATTTTGCACCGCTAATATTCTCTGCTTTATAAGAATAACTAAACCAAGTATTGGCAAAAAACAAATTAACTAATAATAATATGGGTTTGAAAATTATCGTACTCGCTAAGCAGGTTCCTGACACACGCAATGTCGGACCAGACGCGATGACTCCAGAGGGTACAGTGAACCGTGCTGCACTTCCAGCAGTGTTCAACCCTGAGGATTTGAATGCCCTCGAGCAGGCACTTCGTTTGAAGGATGCTAATCCGGGCTCAACTATCACAATGCTCACAATGGGTCTTCCAAAGGCTGCAGAAGTGTTGAAAGAAGGTCTTTACCGTGGCGCTGATGAAGGCGTCCTCATTACAGACCGCGCTCTCGGCGGTGCCGACACTCTCGCTACTTCTTACACTTTGGCACAGGCTATCAAGAAGGTGGGCGACTATGACATCATCCTTTGCGGTCGTCAGGCTATCGACGGCGACACAGCTCAGGTTGGTCCACAGGTTGCTGAAAAACTTGGTCTCACTCAGATTACTTACACTGAGGAAATCATTTCTATCGACAAGGAAGCTAAGAAGATCGTTGCTAAGCGTCACATCGACGGCGGCGTTGAGACTGTAGAAGGTCCACTTCCAATCGTTGTTACAGTAAATGGCTCTGCTGCACCTTGCCGCACACGCAATGTGAAGCTCGTGTGGAAGAACAAGAACGCTGAGTTCCCAGCATGGGGCGCTGCTGACATCGAAGCAGATCCAATGCAGATTGGCAAGGCTGGTTCTCCAACAAATGTAAAGGCAGTGAAGTCAATCGTCTTCAAGGCTAAGGAAAACAAGACCCTCACATCAAGCGATGCTGATATCGAAGGTCTTATTGTAGAACTTATGGAAAGCAACACAATCGGATAATATGAATAGCGTATTTGTATATTGCGAACTTGAAGGCAACAAGGTTGCTGATGTAAGTTTGGAGCTCTGCACCAAAGGTCGCAAGCTCGCCAACACTCTCGGCGTTCAGCTTGAGGCTGTACTCGTAGGTACAGGTCTCGATGGTGTTGAAAAGCAGGTTATGCCTTACGGCGTTGACAAGGTTCATGTGTTTGACGCAGAAGGTCTTTTCCCATACACTTCACTCCCACACACTTCTGCAGTTGTGAACCTCTTCAAGGAGGAGCAGCCACAGATCTGCCTCCTCGGCGCAACAGTTATCGGTCGTGACCTCGGCCCACGCGTTTCTTCTGCGCTCCACTCAGGTCTTACTGCAGACTGTACTCAGCTCGAGATTGGCGACTTCGACATGAAGGTGAAGAATGAGGCTGGCGAGTTCGTTGAGAAGCACTACGAGCAGCAGCTCTACCAGATTCGTCCTGCATTCGGCGGTTCTATCATTGCCACTATCGTGAACCCTGAGCATCGTCCACAGATGGCTACAGTTCGCGACGGCGTGATGAAGAAGGAGATTCTCGACGAGAACTACAAGGGCGAAGTTATCAAGCACGATGTTGCTAAGTACATCCCAACAACTGACTATGTAGTTAAGGTTCTCGATCGTCATGTAGAGGCTGCTAAGCACAACCTCAAGGGCGCTCAGATCATCGTTGCTGGCGGTTATGGTGTAGGTTCTGCTGAAGGCTTCAACCAGTTGTTCGAACTTGCAAAGGAACTTCATGCAGAGGTAGGCGCAAGCCGTGCTGCAGTTGACGCAGGCTGGATTGACCACGATCGTCAGATTGGTCAGACTGGTGTTACTGTTCGTCCTAAGGTTTACATCGCTTGCGGTATCTCAGGCGCTATCCAGCACATCGCTGGTATGAAGGACGCAGGCATCATCATCTCTATCAACAACGACCCTAACGCTCCAATCAACCAGATTGCTGACTACATCATCAACGGCACTGTTGAAGAGGTTGTTCCAAAGCTCATCAAGTACTACAAGAAGAATTCTAAGTAGCCCCCCGTCCCCCAAAGGGGGCGGCCTTCCGGACGAGGGCTATCATGTCAAACAACAAGAAAAAAAACTCCTCTGACTTCCGCTCAGATGCATGCTACCCGGATGGCATGCCCCCTTCGGGGGTTAGGGGGCTTCAATATGGCAAATTCATATACTGACGTTCCCGAGATTAAATTTCACATGGAACACCCGCTCATGAAGCGCATTGTTGAGCTTAAGGAGCGCAATTATGCTGACTACGGTCAGTACGACTATGCACCAAAGGACTTCGAGGATGCTATGGACAACTACGACAAGCTTCTCGACATCACTGGTGACATCAATGCAAACATCATCGGCCCTAACTCTGAGGATGTTGATGCAGAAGGCCCTCACTGTGAGAATGGCCGCGTTCGCTATGCAAGCAAGACTTACGAGAACCTTGACGCTACTATCAAGGCTGGTCTCTGCGGCATGACAATGCCACGCCGCTACGAAGGCCTCAACCTTCCTAATGTTGTCTATACAGCTGCTAACGAAATCATCGCTGAGGGCGATGCAGGCTTCGAGAACATCTGGTCTCTCCAGGACTGTATCGAGACTCTCTATGAGTTCGGTGACGAGGATCAGCGCCGTCGCTACATCCCACGCGTTTGTGCTGGCGAAACAATGTCTATGGACCTCACTGAGCCAGACGCAGGTTCTGACCTCCAGTCTGTAATGCTCAAGGCTACATATTCAGAGGAAGACAAGTGCTGGTACCTCAATGGTGTTAAGCGCTTCATCACTAATGGTGACGCAGACATCCACCTCGTGCTCGCTCGTTCTATTGAGGGCACAAAGGATGGTCGCGGTCTTTCTATGTTCATCTACGACAAGCGCAACGGCGGCGTTAATGTTCGTCGTATTGAGAACAAGCTCGGTATTCACGGTTCTCCAACATGTGAGCTCGTTTACAAGAACGCTAAGGCAGAGCTCTGCGGCTCTGAGAAGCTCGGTCTTATCAAGTATGTAATGGGCTTGATGAACGGCGCTCGTCTTGGCATCGCTTCTCAGTCAGTAGGTGCTGAGCAGGCTGCATACGAAGAGGCTATCAACTACGCTCTCGACCGCAAGCAGTTCGGCAAGGAAATCATCAACTTCCCAGCTGTATATGATATGATCGCTCGCATCAAGGCTAAGCTCGACGCTGGTCGTTCACTCCTCTACATGACAGCTCGCTATGTTGACATCTACAAGTGTCTCGACGACATCTCTAAGGAGCGTTCACTCACTCCAGAGGAGCGCGCAGAGTTCAAGAAGTACAGCAAGATGGCTGACGCATTCACTCCACTCGCTAAGGGTATGAACTCTGAGTTCGCTAACGAGTCTGCTTACGATTCAATTCAGGTACACGGTGGTTCTGGCTTCATGCTCGAGTACAAGTGCCAGCGCGTTTATCGCGATGCTCGTATCATGTCAATCTACGAGGGTACTACTCAGCTCCAGACAGTTGCTGCTATCCGCTACATCACTTCTGGATTCTACGAGGGCATCATCAACGAGTACGCACAGGAGCCAGTTGCAGCAGAGTACGCTCCATACGCAGAGCGCATCGCAGCTATGTTCGAGAAGCTCAAGGCTTGCACAGCTAAGGCTAAGGAGCCTGCTAACCAGGAGTTCCTCGACCTTTGTTCACGCCACCTCTACGAGATGACAGCTTATGTAATCATGTCTCATCTCCTCCTTCAGGATGTTCAGCGCAACGCAGACCTCTTCAAGAAGAGCCTCGTTGTCTTCATGAACTATGCTGAAAGCAAGGTTGAAGAGCACTGCAACTACATCACTAAGCTCGATGTAGATCAGCTTGACGCATACCGTCAGGAATAATATCCTACACATTATTTATATATAAAAAGGACTCGCCGTTTGGTGAGTCCTTTTTGTGTGTCGATAATGAATTAATCATTTAGCTATACGAGGGGATTGCAATTTGTCAAATTGGGGAAAACATAAAAGAGCGAGTTGCAGAATTATGGTTTACCTTTTAACTTACTACTTTATCTGTTCTATTGGAATTAAGGAGTAATCGAACATCACTTCTGAGTGATTATTCCAATTCAACTCCCTCTTTATCAGCTTGCCTGTAGCACGATCAAGGGTTTCTCTATAAATCTTTGATATGCGATAGAACTTTCCATTATCCTCCTTGTGGAAATGATGATTCTCTTCTACCAATCTATAAGTCCAAGGGTACTCATTGGTGGTACGCAATTCTGCATGAAGGGAATCACCTTCACACCATGTGCAAACCTGTACTGGCTGATCGGTATCATTGCGGAAACGATAGTCCACGAAATTATAGTTCACAGAAGTACCTGCACTATAAGGCACCCTCACCCCATTAGGATCCGGAGCTAAAGCGTCAGAATGATGATGAATCTCTGTTACTGTCAAAGGGCTATGCATCACAAGCAAATTGAGCGTATTAGCAAGATTACACAAGCCACCTCCTACGCCTGCAACCAATTTACCATTGATTATCACTCTACCCTCCGCAAATCCATTCTTCTTGTTCGTTTTGCCTACATAATGCCAGAAAGAGAACGATTCGCCAGGCATAACAACTACTCCATTCATCTTACTACAAGCCAAACGAATATTATCTGCCTTATTTTGCTGATGAAGAGCATTGATACCTGGACCTCTCTTTATCATATCGTTGCTATGACTGGTTATGACTACTGGAAGTTTCTCCTCTTGCTTCACCTTAGCAAACTTCTCCTTGCCCAAAAAGTTCTTGATGTGTCGCTTCACGATTTCCTTATAAAGGGAAATCTTGTAAGTTGTAGGACTGATTTCGCAAAATAGTTTTTTTCGTGCCATGTGTATTTATCGTTTTTGCAACTCGAAAATAACATACGAACTATACTCTTTAATCATACTGTTGGCCAAAGCGAAGTCTAACGAAGTGAGAGGCTTACGCACACTAACTGGTAGTTTGTGGACAGGTAGCATCATTATTCCATGCGAACTCGTCACTTCGAACTTATCTGTTACCATTCGCTTCACATCATCCGCAGAAAGGGCTGTGGCACCATGCCAGTTTTCCTGCTTGTGGTGCAGAAAAGAACGGCGTTTTTTAGACGGAATATCAAAGATGAAACGGCCTCCTGGCTTCAAAATGCGATACACTTCATCGAATATGCCCTGAATGGTCTGTTCGTCAAGATGCATGAGCAGATGGAACGAATATACCAAATCCACAGATTGGTCATCAAAGCCTGTTGCTGTAGCAGATGCCTGACGGAACTGTACATTCTTGTGCCTCTTCTTGGCGTGAGCCATCATCTCGCTGCTTGCATCAAGTCCGTGACTGGCATAGTTGGTCAGTCTGCCTGTACCGCAAGCAATCTCTAGTCGAACGGAGTCAGCCTTAGTGTTTATCAACTTGTCAAGCACTCTGCGCTCTTCAGCATCGATAAAACGGCCATAACTATTGTTGAAACGGCTTTCGTCGTACTGATCTGCGATAGTGTCATAATAGTTTACTACTTCATTATCATTCATATAATCGCACACTTTGTCAATTTGTTCCTTGAAACTACCTCCAAACTTGTTGTCGAAGAAAGCGCTTCCAATGGTGAAAGTCCAAGGCGAAGCCTCCTTCACCTCGCTAAGTCTCTGGAAACTATCAACGCTACCTGCCAAACACACTGGAGCTGGCACATTTTTCACTAAAGCAGCATTGAGAGCCACCGCATCGCCAGTGAATCGGTAGCCCAAAAGATCAATGCCGTAAGCACCCTTCTCCACATAGCGCCTCGCTTCATCAATCATTTCCTCTATGCTTCCTTCAAGCACCGATGGGCGACCTGTTATTTTGCCCACAAAAGGCATGTATCGCATGTTATGTTCCTTGCAATAATCATTGATGGAATCATGAAAAATAGTGCCCATAAGCACATCACACCCACACTCCACAGCCACTTTTGCACCGGCCAAGCCCTCTTCTTCAGTGTATGCCACAACTTCAAGGAAAGTTGTCTTTCCACACTCTTTCATGCGAGAATACAGTCTCTTCATATCTTCCAAAGGCAATGGATGTTCCTTGAATCCCCAGAATTTTGCCTTTGAGTCTTTGCATTCCTCAAATATCTCTGCTGCATTCATCACAGTAAAGTCATTATGAGTAAGCATCACTACAAGTTCAGGATTTTGTGTCATGTTGTCTTCTGTATAATTTTATGCAAAATTAGTAAAAAAGCACTGTAACAAGTACATTTACGCCTATATTTTAGCTGTTTTGCACAAAGACAGCACAAAAAACGCATTATATCAAATAATGATTGTAAATTTGCAAAAATCAAATAAACAATTAACAAGAAAACATATACAATGAAAAAAATTATCCTTCCCCTTTTTGCGGCACTCATGCTTTGCTCATGCGGCAACACTACCAGCAAAAGCGCTGGTGAATGCGATTCAGACTCGGTTGCATCTTTTGAAGAAACAGAAGAATGCGAGGCAAACCTCAACTACATGCACCCTGACACTCAGATGTTTGAACTCTTCGGCATGGTAAAGAGCATGACTCTCACCAAGTATTACGATGTCAGCTCCGAAGGAGAAATTAAGGACAAGAGCAACAGCTTTGTCGAGAAGAAGCTTTTCTTCACGCGCAGTGGCGAATTTGACATTTATAACAAGGATTTCGAATGGAGGCTCACTAATCCACAGTTCGATCGTAGCAGCGAACTGAAAGTCTCAAAAGTCACTTGGTATGTCGAGGACTTTGACATGAATCTCTCCGACACATACGAGTACAACAGCCGCGGCATGGTCAGCAAATTGGAGAGCGAGGGAGTAGAAAACTTCAGCACCATTACCTTCAAGTACGACAACAATACAAACCTCATCTCCTCTCACGATGAATCTGCGGGCGAAGGTTCCATTTTCTGCACAGACATCACATACACTATCCTCGAAAAAGATGCCCAGGGCAACTGGACAAAGCGCTTGTTGAAGTGCGACGAGAAAACAGGCGACGATGACGGATCTGGCAAGTACACAGAATCAAGCACATACTACGAAGTCGAAACTCGTGAGATTGAGTATTACGAATAGATCTTGTTTTGATTCGTTTACAAGCAGAATTTTGTTGCTGTTCTCTATTGGATGTACAGCAAAAACATAAAAAATCAACTTATATAATTATAAATAATCACAAAAAAACACTATGAATATGAAACGCGTATTTTTAGCTATACTTATCTGTTCAATCAGCACACTTGCTTTCGCTCAAAACATTGATGTAAAGAAAAAGGGAGGCATTAATCCTAAGGAATGGAAGGCAAATGAATCTGCCACTATCAGCATCAATCGTATTCCAACGACTATTGAAGAATTCAAGCAGGTTCAAAGCGAAATCGGCACTACACCAGAAGGCGCTGTCATGCTTCAGCTATTGGCAATGGAAATGTACAATCAAAATCCGACTGTAGGAACTGAGTGTATCAAACTCAACAACATACAATCAAACCAATCATCAGTTCTTAGCCGCATGCCTGAGATTTTCAGCAAAAAGGACATGAACTATGCTCGTCCTCATCTCGTAGCAACATTCTTCAATGGCTCTACACCTCAGAATGGTTTCAACCCAAAGAATCCATACACTATCCAAGTACGCACTCGTGCAAATATGCAGTATCAGCGCTCTGAAATGATGAGGGGCTATGTTCTATACCTTGAAGTTTACAGTTCTGGTTATCAAACAAGCCCATGGCGTTCTGTAGAAGTAATTAAGCAGAAAGGCAGCGAGTTCTTCCAAGTCAGCAACTCCCCTGCACTCTATGTACAGTGCATGGATGTTGACTTCGACAGCGACAGAGACTATGAAGGGCTAAAGTAACCGTCGTAATTCATAGGTTTCACTTTTATATTTATAACAACAATGGTAAAAAACATCTTCACATACCTATCTATAATATTGCTCGTTTCTTGTAGCAATCAGGTTTCGACTACTAGTATCAATGAAAACGACAGCCTCTGCGTTGCCGACACCATTGTCACACTAGGGGACGATAAGCAAGATTTCTCTATTGAATTCAAGACTTACCAGAAACAAACACTTTTGAAGGCAGACTATGAGCGAAAGAATATCTACCACGAGAATTCCATAACTCTTCAATGGCCTGTGAAAGCACAAGGTTTCAATCTTGACTCACTCCAGCATGCCCTCTCTGAATTAATGTCAGAAGGAAACATTGAAGATCCTCAAGTGTTTGTCGACGAATGGGCAAAAGGAATGTGGGCAGAACATGGATGGGGATGGAACTATGAAATAGTTGACAGTCGTGAAGAAGAGGCAAACAATGACGAAAACGATGATGACGATGAAAACGATGATGATGACGATATTGTACAATATGACACTGATGCTTCATTAGAACTGACTTGCATTGATTCCGACTCCATTAATCATCTCATCACCTTCATGAAATCTTACTCCTACAACAACGGTTGCGGCTTAGGTTCATGTATTTATTTCGGATTCGATCATTTGGTATATGACTATGTTAACTGTAAAAAAGTGGAACTTAGCGACATCATCGCAAACGAGAAAGAAGCCATTAATCAGTTAAAAAAACAATGTATAAACAGTGATCAATACAGTGGGCTCGAAGGCCTCAAGGAACTTACTGAGCTCCCTACCAATTTCCGTATAAGCGACAATGTGATATTTTTCCAGTTCGAGAAATACGAGATATCATACGGAGCCGATGGATGCCCTGAATTAGGTTTTGATGTCAGCAAATGTCCAAACCTCCTTACTGACTACGGAAAGCAAGTATTTAGGATAAAGTAATATAATTTCGAAGACTATTCCCCATTAACTTAATACAAAAAAAGAACAATAACAACACCTATAGATATGAAGAAAGCATTCATTATAGCACTTGCTCTCATCATGCAACTCAGTGCTTTTGCGGACGGGAACCCTATGTGGAATAACTATGGCAAGACCGTACAAGTAAAAGGAGGAGCAGGCATAGAACAATTCGTCGAAGCTATATTAGGCTATAAACCAGACGATTGGTCAAGAGACCCTGTATATGACAAGCGAAACGGATTCTTCCACTATTACGAGGAAGGCAGCGGACACATAGAATACTATGTCAGCTACTGGAATCGCAACGACGGCAAGAAGCTTGTCATCATGTCATACGACGAAGCCGACTTCGGCAAACCAATCACACCACAGTCATCTCCATGGGGATACTACAGCACCACTATGGTTGCCGACAATGACATGGAGTCTGAAGCGGAAGGCGTCAATACTGATACAGGCTTCCGAGCTTATCTCTACGACGAGGCAAAGAAGCAGCTCACGCCATTGACTACTCCCCCATTCAATGGATTTGACAATCCTGTAAATAATCACTATCTGCTCATGCTGCCTCAGCAGGGAAAGGATATCCGAGTTCGCGAGCAGAAAGACGAGGCAGGATTCTTCGTTTACCACACACTAAAATGGAATGGAATGACTTTCGATTTCATAAGAGAAGGAAATGTTGTAGCATCATTCTTTGGCACAGAGGCAAATATTAATATCCGAACTGCTCCTAATGGGAGAATAGTATATACTACCCCAAATACAGGTGAATACAGTTTTGATATCGTTAAGATCGAGAATGGCTGGTGCCTTATAGATGGAACAAGCATCTATGAAAACGAAGAAAGCACTATGATTGAACTTAACGGCTCCAACTCTGGATACTGGGTTCACTCTTCATGCATTGGTGCAAAAGGAGGAAATGGAGATGGAGCTGTCACACTTCTTGCCTCGCCAGATGACAATGCCAAGGTTGTGTACAAGAGCAACGACTACACAATCATTGAGCCAATTGAAATTCGTGGCGAATGGGTTAAAGTACGAGCTCGTGTAAGCAAAAAAGTTGGTTGGATAAGAATATACGACATGTGTTCTAACCCTCTCACAAACTGCTGCTAGACCATCCTACAAATACTACTAACATAGCAGACTTTACAGGTGCGAACAATAACCATCCTAAAGATGGAAAACAAGCATTAAAACAATAAACCTTATCAATATGATAAAGAATATATTAACAATAGTATCCTTCTTCGTAGCCACTACAGGCTTTGCGCAAAACGATGCATGGAGCAAGGTGACTAACTGGAACAAATACTTTGAAAATGACCTCGAGAACATAGTGGCCTATGCCCTTTACGATATCGACGGTGACGGAATCAACGAAGCATTCGTGCGCGACGAAGCCAACTGCTACGGCTGTCTCTCATGTGGTGGTGGAGAAATCAAGGCCGTCACAAACTCAATCATGACTACTGATCTTTATTACTGTAAAGGCATACCATATGTCATCCATAAGGGAGGTTGCGGAACTGGTTGTTTCCACAAAGAAATATGCAAGATAGAGAAGAGTAAGCTTACAACGCGTTTGCTTGACATTGCATATTATGGCCCTGAAGGTCAGGAAGAGCACGAATGCAGCACTCACAAGACTGGAGAGGACAAAGACATCAGCTATGCCCAATTTCAAAAGCTGGCTCCAAAATTGAATGATTTGAAACACATGACAACTCTCAAATGGATTCCTGTTACTTCTGTTTCAAACACTCCTAAAGCTGCTCCTACATCTGACCTTGCCACACTTCACGCTGTCAATGGCGATACTGTTATCATCAAGGATTCAAAGGGATACCTCTATCAGATTATGAGTGACGCAAGCGTTGGTGTTGCTCCAGGCGGTGCATACTCTGGCGACATAGTCATTCCGTCACAGATTAAGTATGAGGGACGCACACGCAATGTCACTACTGTTCGCCGTGGAGCTATGTGGAAAAAAGAAGGAACCTCAAATATTGGCAACATAACTTCCATTACCCTTCCTGAGACAGTCACTCTTGTCGGTGCAGATGCCTTTCGTGGCAATGCCAACCTTACTGCTGTCAACTACAGCGATAAGACTCGCATTGAGGTACGCTCATTCTGGGGATGTCCAAAGCTTCAGATTGAGCAGAATGAACCTGCATATGCATTTACCGAACCTACAGATTATTCAGAAGAGAATAGCGCTGCTACACGCGAAGCCTTCACACGAATGTACTATCCAACTGAGGAGCCTGACATGAAGGTTTCTCGATACAATTGGGCATTCTTCAAATACAACCATAGCGGCATTGCCTTCGACTCTTGGAAAAACTTTGACAGCGAAAATGCTATGGCTTGTTTCTGTTGGCGCATAAAGAATGTCAAGTCAGGCCTATTTCGTCTTCTGAATCCTGACAATGTAGAGCCTATGTTCAAGGGGTATCTTGAAGGCTCTGAGAATGTTATGCTTGCAGACAATAACTATGTTGCCACACATGAGTTCCCTATGTTCAGTCGCTGGATATGGGGTGAGCAAGAGAAATCAATGCCTAAAACTTTCGTAGCAGCTATGGAAAAGAAGTACGGTCGCAAGGCTAAGTACAGCTATGAGTGCGGCAAACTCCTATATTCTACAAACGAGCAACTTGCCATCACTGAGTTTGTCATCACAAACCATGAGTGCATGTATGTTCTCTCTTGGCTGAAAGACGGCAAAGAAGTGTGCAGTTATATGGACAAGCGTCCTGTTGAGCCTGGATATGAGGAATTCAGCGTCTGGAATGTTGACGACGAGGGAGACTATGGCATTCCAAACATTATGACTATTGCTCGTGACGAGAAAGGCAACATCGAGCTCTTCCTCTTCCACGGAGCACCAGAGAGCTTCAACTTCATGCATCTTGCTCAGAGAGGCAACAAGTTTGAACAGATTGGTGATGATCATTGGTACAACTGGATTGACAGTCCGGAGTAACATCGGAAAAGCCAATTTGGGCTTGAAATAAACACAGAAGCCCTTTCTTTTCGATTTTCACTTCCCCACATACCCTTTCATCGGTAAGCGATTGGGGATTAACAAACTACACAGGGTAAGTGTCCATGCCGGCACTTACCCTTTATTTTCCCCAATACTTACCCCGAACACTTTCACTAACCGCAACCCACCACTTCTAAAAGCTAAGGCGGCCAAAAGTCCGTTCGAGCAGATATGGCGTTTTTTTGCGTCAAATCGCAACTAACGACAGAAAAATAACACCGAGACACATTACGCAACATCATTGCGTAAGATGCCTCGAATGTATAATCAGCGGATAGTGGAACCTATCCTTCAAAAAACAGCTGCCACGCGTCGCAATGCAGATAGTCGCTGGAGGAAAGTAGGGCTATTCTTTGTTTGTTGTAAATTATAGTCCATTTGAATCCTGAGCAGAGGAGCAGCGTTGACTCCAAGCACAGCCTCTATCAGCAACGCCATTTCTGGAGTCAGCTGTCGTTTTTTGTTCAGCATCTCATTAAGCTGAGAATATGACACACCTATCTCTTTCGCAAACTGTCGCTGCGAAATCCGTCTAAATTCAAGCTCGTCCTTAATTATCTCACCAGGGTGCGTTGCAACAAATGGTGTTGCGTCATTAGCAGAAAACTTTTGTGTTGCCATACTATTTTAGCTATAATGATTTGACAATTCTGTAATGTTGCAGATTGTGGCAATCTCCTTGCCATCTTCCAATTCTTCCTTAAACTCTATGCGGTATTGGTCATTGACTCTGACAGAAGATAACCCCTCCTTGTCTCCATGCAGATGCTCATAGTGCAGTGACCCATATTTAGCAAGCCCCATCACATTGTCTTCAGCCGTCATCAGTTTTATCACGCGTATGTATTTGTTGACTATCTGTGGCTGAAAACGATGTTTCTTATCATTCACCTTTCCTTTCGTATAAAGGTCATAGAGATATTCTTGCTCAAAGTTTACCGTCATACGCTAAATTATGAATTTCATGCAAAGATAGCAAATTCATCTTCTGTTCGCAAATTTGTTAACACTTTTATGTCTAGGACACTTTGAAAAGTTACCAAAACACAGAATCTTTGCAGGATACATAATCAATCGAGGCATCCTGTGCTAAAAAAATAGCAGGGATGCCTCTGATAGAATTATGCGTATAGGAAAGACTGGATTGACTAAACCTTGGAGCGAATCAATGGAGCCTGTCCCCCATGATTTTGTCCCCCATGATTTTCCCTACAACCCGACCTCTTTCCCAACTCACAGGGTGTGAGTTGCGGTTCGCATAAGGTAAGAGAAGCGGTTCATAAAGGGTGTAAGACGCGCTTCTCAAAGGGCGTGAGATTGAGGTTCCAAAAACGAAGATTGCACCACTTTTTCCCTCTCAAAACCTTGCGCCCGTCACGCTTGATCGCTTACGCCTTGTAAGCCTTATCGCTTACGCCCGAAAAGCGATAAGGCTTCACGGGCAGAGACTTTTCAGTCTGATTCTTGGAGGAGCCCCCTCTAGCTCCCCCAGAGGGAGGATAGCCATTCGGAATGACATCAGCAATACTGCCATGGTACTCTCTGTGGATGGTAAGTGTCAACATTGGTACTTACCCTATGCAACTCATTCATTTCCTACAAATTAGAAGCAAAAGGGGGGTAAGTAGGGAAGTAGAAATGGAAAAACACAAGAATGCTGAGTAAAATGATGGGAAAACGCTATTTTTGCATCGAAAACATTGACAAATGCGAGGAAAAGCGGAAAAAAGAATGTAACTTTGCAAAAATAACGGAACTTATGCACGAAATTAACTTTACTCAACACACCATCATGAAAAGATTACATATATTTGCAGCATCACTGCTGCTTTCATCTATCGGAGCAACTGCGCAAGTGACTCCTATCAGCCAGATGGAGAAACTTGACCGTGGCGTTGTGGCTCTGCCATCGCAGACGAGCGGCATGTTCGTCAGCTGGCGTTTTCTTGGCACTGACGATGCCGACAACACCTCATTTGATGTTCTGCGCGACGGAATAGCTGTGGGCAAGAATATCACTAAGTGCACTTGCTATAATGATGCTATCGGAAAATCAACAAGCGGATATCAAGTAGTGACAAAAGTGGATGGAGTGGCGATTGACACCACTGACATCGTGAAACCTTGGTCACAAGTGTATAAGACGCTGAAGCTTGACCGTCCAAAAGAAGGTGACTTAGGAGAAGGGACTTACACTTATTCCCCTAACGACATAAGCGTGGGTGATGTTGATGGCGACGGAGAGTATGAATTGTTTGTGAAATGGGATCCTTCCAACTCCAAAGACAACTCTCAAAGTGGCATCACTGGCAATGTGTATCTCGATTGCTACCGTATGGATGGTACAAAGCTGTGGCGCATCGACCTCGGAAGGAATATCCGTGCAGGCGCTCACTACACACAGTTCATGGTGTATGACTTCGATGGCGATGGCCGTGCAGAGATGATGTGCAAGACCGCTCCTGGCAGCAAGGACGGAATGGGCGAATATGTGAATCAAGCAGCTACCGACACGAAAATCAAAGCTGCATCGAATTCAAAGAGCTGGGTAGTGAGTGGCGGCCGCATTGATGGAGGTCATGAATATCTCACTGTGTTTGAAGGCTCTACAGGCAAAGCGATACACACCATTGCTTACAACCCAAACCGCAATGCTTCTTCCACTCTTAATGAGGCAACCGGCACTTTCAATTGGGACGACAGAAGCGGAAAGAGCGACAAGGGCAACTACGGCAACCGCGGCGAGCGATTCCTTGCTGCCGTAGCCTCGCTTGATGGCCCTGATGCTCCGCCTTCGGGCATCTTCTGCCGTGGATACTACACCTTTGCTTATGTGTGGGCTGTAGATTTCGACGGCAAACAGCTCAAACCTCGATGGCTGCATAAGTCGGCATCTAAGACAAGCTACAGCGTGGTTGACTACACAGAGAGCGCAGCTGGAAAGACAAAGACATACACAGCACCGGCAAGCAAGTCGGGCTCGGGCAAGAACACCCTCTATGCCAACGGCAATCACAACATCTCTGTAGCCGATGTTGATGGTGACGGAAAAGACGAAATCATCTACGGCTCAGCAGCTCTCGATGATGACGGAAAATTGCTTTACAGCGTTGGCTTTGGTCATGGCGATGCTATGCACCTCGGCGACCTCGACCCTACTCGCGAAGGAATGGAAGTGTTTCAAGTGCATGAAGAAAAAGGCACCTACTCGTGGGATGTGCACGATGCTGCCACAGGCCAGATACTCTTCAAGGGCGGCAATAGCGGAGTGGACAACGGCAGAGGCATTGCTGCACAACTCTCATCAAGCCACTATGGCTACTATTTCAGTTCGAGCGACGATCGTCAGCAGCGCAGCGCTGTGACTGGCAAGGCAGTGTCTTCGGGCAACACATCGCTCAACTTCCGCATCTATTGGGACGGCGACCTTCAGGATGAGCTCTTCGATGGCGGCAAGATTGACAAATGGAACGGCAGCGGCACAACGCGCCTCTACATAAAGGGAAAGAATCCGTACGACTACAACTCATCAAGCACTTGCAACAGCACGAAGTCTACACCAAATCTGCAAGCCGACATCTTTGGCGACTGGCGCGAAGAGATAATATTGTGGAACTCGCAAGACGGGGCAACGCTCAACATCTTCTCTGCCAACACCACCACAAACTACCGAGTACCTACGCTCATGCACGACCACACCTACCGCATGGGCATTGCATGGCAGAATGTGGCATACAATCAGCCGCCACATCTTGGCTACTATCTGCCCGACATGTTCCGTACCACTTTCAAGCCAAAGGATGAGCACTCGCTGGAACAGACCGTGGAGTGTGGCGACAGCATTCTCGCCATGACAACAGCATACCTCAACTGCACCTCGATAGCCGTTGATTCAACCTACACCCCTACGGGAAACATAAAAGGCCTGGATGAAGCATTCCAGATGAAGCGCGACCTTGCCACTCACTCAGTCATCATCACGGGAAAGCCTGAAGTGGCTGGCGACTACACCATAGTGCTGCGCGGCTCTGGCAACTCCAACTTTGCTGGCAATGCATATCACACCCTCACCATCCATGTTTTGCCATCGGTGGGCATAGCCTCTATACAGACCAAATCCACCCCAGTCATCTACGACCTCAGCGGCCGCCGAATGACAGGCAGCCACCTTCCATCAGGAGTGTATCTGCTGAAAGAAAACGGCGTGGTGAAGAAGATAAGGATAAAATAGCAAAAAGAAACAAAATGCAACCTTCAGCAATGGGGGTTGCATTTTGTTTGCTAACTTAGCTTTGCTACTTTTGAAAAAATCAGTAACTTTGCAGACGGAATCAGGACAATGACGAAAACGATGACTCGAGAAATCGTTTAATTGATTATACGATTAATCGGGAAAACGATGACGATAACGACGACTAACGACCAATCAACTTCCACACTCATGACAACAGAAGTTCTCATCATAGGCGCTGGCCCTGCTGGCAGTGCGTGTGCAATATCCCTGCAAAAAGCGGGGGTGGACTGCATCGTGGCAGACAAGGCAGCATTTCCACGCTTCAAGCTGTGCGGCGGACTCATCACCCAGAAAGGGCAAGACTGCCTTCGCGAGGTGCTGGGCAACGACGCCTACGAGCAATGCATGGAAGTATGCGTGAGAGGCAGAGAGCAATATTTCGCACTGTGGGATGAATGCAAACGCATAGTGAGAGTGAAGCTCGACAACAACATCGTGCTCATCGACCGCCCTACGATGGACAACTGGCTCGTGCAGCACTACAAGTCGCTGGGAGGCAGAATCATGGAGGGCAACGGAGTGAAAAGCATCGACTTTGCCGCCCATGTGGCAGTGCTCGAATCGGGCGAAGAAGTGAGCTACAAGAAGCTCGTGGCAGCCGACGGAGTGCACAGTCCCGTGGCACACATGCTCGCCGATGCCGACAAGCGATACAAGCTCAACAAGAAAGGGTGCTTCTGCCTTGAAGTGTTCGTCGATGAGAAAGATTGCGACATTGAGGATGTGAACATCCATTTCAACCTCGTGCCAAACTTCTACACATGGGCATTCAAGAAAGGCAACCAAGTGGCAATAGGATTGGGCAAGCTGACAACCGACAAGATTGACATCAAAGAAGTGCTGATAGACTACATGAAGCGAATGGGAGTGAGACAAGGAGCAGAACAGGCATCTGCCCCCATCCGCGGAGCCGTCATCCCTTCCGAAGTGCGCCAAGCCGAATGGAAGAGCGCCGATGTGCTGTTTGCTGGCGACGCAGGCGGATTCGTCGAGCTGCTCACCTACGAAGGCATCTACTACGCCATCCGCAGCGGAAGCTATGCAGCCCAGAGCATCATCAGCGGCACATCCTACACACAACTCGTGCGTCCTATGCACCGCAAGATGCAGTACGGCAGCTTCTTCCAGAAGTTCATCTACTGGAAGCCATTCCTCAACATCATGTGCAAGTACGGCAGCACACACGGCGCCTTTATAGCCAAATTCTATGCCGACAACATTGACAACATACCATCCAAGCCACTCTGGAAGCAGATTGCCATTGTGCTGATGAAAACCGTGAGAGTGGCAGTGAAAAGGAAGTGAAAGAAAAGCAAGAAGCAAGAAATATGGAAAAAGAAACAGAACATACAACAGCACACACTCCGAGAACTTTGGTCGATGTTCACACCCACACCATAATGTCGGGCCACGCATTCAACACCGTGATGGAGATGATAGCCGCAGCTCAGGAAAAAGGACTGAAGATATTCGGCATCACCGAGCACGGACCAGGCATACCAGGCACATGCCATCCGCTCTATTTCCGCAACACCCATGTAGTGCCTCGCCAGTGGGGCGACATGCGCCTGCTGATGGGCGCCGAGATGAACATACTCGACACCAAGGGCACTCTCGACCTCGACGACTTCCACTGCAGCCTACTCGACATACGCATTGCCGGCATACATCAGCTGTGCTGGAAAGGAGGCACAATAGAAGAAAACACCGACGGTATGGTAGCAGCCATCCGCAACAAATGGACTCACATCATCTCACATCCAGGCGATGGCACAGCCGACCTGCTGTTCGAGCCCATAGTGCTTGCCGCAAAAGAGTCGCACACCCTGCTCGAGATCAACAACAGCACATTCAAGCCATCGCGCGGCAAGACAGCCAAGGCACGCCCCCTCAACCTCGAGATTCTCCGTCTCTGCAAGCAATACGAAGTGCCTGTCATTCTCGGCAGCGATGCCCACATCAGTTTCGACATTGCCCGCTACGACTTCGTCCTCCCCATGCTTGCCGAAACCGAATTCCCCGATGCACTCGTCATGAACGACAAGCCAGAACTGTTCCTGAAATACCTTAGCATTGACGAATAATAAAACGATGACTATGACAAATCGCCATACGGAACAAAACAAGAAGGAACATCACTATAGTGCAAAAGAACACAAAATTGTTCTGTTGGGTAACACACGAGTTTGTTCGGATTGAAATTCTATAATTTCTTAAATAGAACGATTTGTGGACACAAAATTAGTCAGAGCATTATTAATAGAGAATTTTAACTGTTTTTTTTGGGGGGCAAACCTTAACACATCTATTGACTGTTTGGGAAAAATAATTACCAATATGAGAAAAGTAAGTTTTATCTTTACTGCTTTGTTTCTTTTCCCTATTCATCTCATAGAAATACTTAACATCAAAAAGACTCTTCACCAACTTTGATTTCTCTCCCAAAATTCCCTTTTTCTACTTCCCCACTTACCCTTTAGGTCATAACCAACAGATAATTAAGGCATTACAAGGGGTAAGTATCCTACTTCACACTTACCCTTTACTTACCCTGAACCTACCACATGGAGCAAGCTGCAAAGGGTTGCTGTTTTTGTGTTTCTGTTTCGTCGCAATCGAGTTGTTGACAAAACTATGTTTACAGGGGCTTCAGCATAATGTTGTGACGGCAACTGCGGTAATTTGATTGCGGTTCTTCCGTAATGTTATTCCTGCAACTGCCGTAATGATGTTACGGTTCGTCCGTAATTGTTTTACGGAAGTTTCAGGAAAAGTTTTACGGCGGAGGGCTGCATTGTGGAGAATATGAATACAAGGAAATGAGAGCATGAACATCTCTTTTGGGGCCATATAGGGTAAGTCTGGGGTAAGTAAAGGGTAAGTGTGAAGCAGGACACTTACCCTATGTATTTCATTTATTCTCAATCATTTGCAGCCTAAAGGGTAAGTGGGGAAGTAGAAACACAGAAAAAGGGTTTCTACGCAAACCTTTGGTGCAGAATGTGAACACCTATATTCCCCCACCTTAGAACTGGAAATATATGAATGGCTGCACATCGCTGCTCTTTATCTGGATGACAATGAAGATGAGGATGATGAGGATGAGGGCTTTGAGGAGGAGCGGCATCTTGATGATGAGCGACCTGCTCTTGTCTGTCCATGAGTCGGGAAGCAGGTGGAGCACATAGCCGAGGAGCATGAGGGTGGCTACTGCCCAGTAGGATTCTACCCACTGCATGAACACTTGGGGCTGGAACTGGGTGAGAATCTGAGTGAACACCTGATTGGCTATGCCGAAGCTCTGGGCACGGAATAGCACCCAGCATGCTGCCACGAGATGGAAGGTGATGAGGGTGGAGAGGGCTGTGAGAAGAAGGAGGGGGAATTTACGGTTATGGTTTATGTTATCGCTCACTGACTTCTTGCCTGGCAGGTAGGTGAGAGGGCTTGCTGCTGGACAGATGCTGTGCCAGATCTTGTCGATGCAGAGGAAGAGGCCATGCAGTCCTCCCCAGAGGATGAAGTTGAGGGATGCGCCGTGCCATAAGCCTCCGAGGAGCATGGTCATGAGCAGGTTGAAGTACTGACGGAACTTGCCGTGGCGATTGCCTCCCATGCTGATGTAGAGGTAGTCTTTGAGCCACGATGAGAGGCTGATGTGCCAGCGACGCCAGAACTCGGTGATGCTGGCGGATTTGTATGGGCTGTCGAAGTTCTTGGGGAACTGGAATCCGAGCAGGAGGGCTATGCCTATTGCCATGTCGGAGTAGCCTGAGAAGTCGCAGTAGATTTGCAGGGTGTAGCCATAGACGGCGAGGAGATTTTCCACTCCGCTGTAGAGGTCGGGCTGGTCGAACACTCGCTCGACGAAGTTGACGCTGATGTAGTCGCTGATGACGGCTTTCTTGAAGAGGCCTGCCATGATGAAGAATACGCCTGAGCCGAACATCTCGTTGCTGATGTGGAGGGGACGGCGTATCTGGGGGATGAAGTCGCGGGCACGAACGATTGGTCCTGCCACGAGCTGGGGAAAGAAGGACACATAGAAGGCGTAGTCGAGCAAGCGGCTGAGGGGCTTGATGTTGCCTCGATAGACATCTATGGTGTAGCTGAGCGACTGGAATGTGAAAAATGAGATGCCCACGGGGAGGAATATGTCGCGGGGCTGCCATGCCACGCCTTGGAGGTAGCTTCCTGTGATGGCTGGCGGCACATGGAATCCGTAGCTGGAGAGGATGGTGCAGATGGTCTCGCCGAGGAAGTTGGTGTATTTGAAGAAGACGAGGAGACCGAGGTCGAGCACGAGAGACAGGAGCACGAGGGTCTTGCCCAGTGCGCCCTTCCCTACTCCGCTGAGGGCTTTAGCTATGAAATAGTCGGTGATGGTGACCAAGGCAAGGAGCACGAAGAAGAGTCCGCTGCTTTTGTAGTAGAAGAAGTAGGAGAACAGCGTGACGAAGAGTATGCGCAGCGTGTCTGCTTTGCCGAGGAGGCTGTAGATGAGCGAGAAGCCGAGAAACAGGAAGAGGAAGATTCCGCTGATGAATATCATCGGACTATCTGGCTGGTATATGAATTGGTCTATGACCCTTTGAAAATCTATGTCGAACATTTAATGGTGGTTTAATTTCTTTAGTTTTGAGCTGTCATCGTTATCGTTATAGTCACCCCGATTAATCGATTAAACGAATTATCGATTTCTCGAGGCATCGTCTTCGTTTAAAACCCTTTCATGCTCTTGTATGGTTTCTTTTCTTGTGGCGTGGAGCCATGCATCATGCGTGTCTGCGAGCCTGAGGTTGGCGTGTTGCTATATGCCTTGAATATGGCTTCGCCGAGCAGTTTGCCTTGCAGGATGTAGCCTTGGGCTTGATAGTGTATCTGATCCACTGCCATGAGTCCTGCTCCCGACCAGTTGCTTGGGGCTGAGTGCCCTCCTGCGATGGTGAAGATGTCCCACACGGCATAGCGATTGGAGTGGCAGAAAGAGACGATGCTGCGTGCCACTTTCTCCGTGTTGGCTATGTTTGGCACCTTCGAGGTGGTGTAGTGCGTTTTCTTGTATCGCCCTTTGCCTGTGGTGTAGCTGCCTGTGCGATTGGTGATGTAGCTGCCAGGTGGCGTGGTGAAGAGGAACGAGACGCCTGGGCAACGCTCCTTGATGCGCTGGGTGAGCAGCTGCATGGTCTCGGCATGGACACGCTCATCGATGGAGTAGGCATGTGCCTCGTTTGTGCCGAAGGACAACACCACGAGGTCGGGATGCTCTGCTGCTACGCGCTGAATCATGTCGTTCTCGTAGAATCGTCTTGCCCATGCTCCGTTGATGCCGTAGTAGGCAAACTCTATGCGAGGAAAGTACCCCTCAAGGGTGGAGCCAAGGGTGCGAGGCAGATAGTTGCCACGCACATGGGAGTCGCCGATGTGCATCACCTTCACGGTCTTGCCTGCCTTGAGCTTCTTGAACACTGGCTGAAGCGAGGAACCGTCGATAAGTTCGTTGCTGTGAGTGTTGCGGAAGCTGGACGGGAAGGGGGTGAAAAGCGACTGTGCTTCGACTGTCACCGCGCATAGAATGGTGGCTGTCAAGCACATAAGCTTCAATATATTTCTTTTGTTTATCGTCATCGTTTTTCGTGATTGTCATTGTCAACCCGATTAATCGTATATCGATTAAACGATTTCTCAAGTCATTGGACATCGTTATATGCTCACTTCATTCGATTGTCATAGTTTTCTTTGCCATTCATCAGCACCTCGAAAAGAAGTTCTGCCAAGTGGCGACCGCCAGCAAAATTGATGTGAGTATAGTCGAGATTCGCCTGCTTGTTCTCCTTCATTCGGGCTATGCTGCCATCGCCTCCCATTGCCTCATAGAGATTCCAGAATGCCACATGGTGGTCGCTTGCCATCTTTCGCTCGTAGGATATCAGCTCCTTCACTCCACCCATTGTGTGCATCAAGCCGTCGGAACCTTTCTTGTCGCGGTCACCCATGCTGACCACGAGGATGCTTGCTTTTGGATATGCAGCTTTGAGATGGGCTATGGCATTGCCAAGGCGCGAGGTGTAGGCACTGTAGTCTTTCTGCTTAGGACCTGCTACATTCAATCCATACTGAATGATGATGAGGTCGTATGGTCGCTCGTTGGCAAAGCTGCGCATGGTTTCCTGAGGGATTGTCTCGATGAACTGACCGCCACTGCCTCTCATGCTGAAGTTGTCCACTGCCACACCATGACGGCCATCGAGGGCTACACCATAGAAACGGGAACCGCTGCCTCCAGACACCGACATGTTGAACTTGCCGATGCGACCTGTCACTGACTTTGACACAAGCACTCCTGCTGCTTGCTGAGCATGTGACGGCGTGACACGACGACGACGATACACCACTGAGTCTTTTACCGTGGTGTCAATCTCCTCCACATATTCTTCGGCTGGTGCAGCACCGCCGCCAGAGTAGAGAGTGGAAGAAGGGCCTCCATTGAGAGAGTAGTCGATGTTCAAGCTGCTGCTAGGAGTGAAATACACTGTGGCAACCTCGGCTGTGTCGAGAAGATTGGCATACACATTATTCTGCCCTCTCAGCTCGAAGGTTGCTGTGCCACCTGGCACAAAATAGCTGCCTGCCATGCCTTGCAGAGAGTTGCTGAATCCATGGCCTTTTGCATTGGAGTAGTAGCAACTCCAGCCAGAGCGCTTGGCATTTACGGAGCGGCGGAAGCCCGATGAAACACAGTTAATTTCCACAAAACCAACGCCTTTGCCACCATACTTGCCTTGCAGCATTCCTCTCAAGTCCATAGTGAGGATATCGCCCTCAATGTAAGAGTCGCTGTAGTATGCCACTCTCACGAGTCGGTTGCGAGCTTGGTCGAGAGCCGAGTAGAACAAGTCCATCTCGCGATTCAATCCCTGAGCATCAGCAAAGTCTTCAATAGCCACCATGCCTTTAGGGATGGAATCTACATATTCCAGCCTCTTCACCATCACTGCAGCAGAGTCGATGCCCTGCTCCACAAAGCCATCTATGGAGTCTGCTTTCACCTCTGCTATGATCTTGCCATCAGCTGTGCGCTGCTGCACATCGCTAAGAATATTCACACGACGCAAGTCTGTGCCAGCAATGTTGATTCGTGGCAAATAGAACAAAGCGAATAGTGCCACAAGCACTATCAGGGTAAGCACGAATGTTTTCCAAACATTATTTTTCATCCTAAAAACAAATTACGAGTTCTAAGTAATCAACTCTTAAGCTCTGGATACGAAATTCTTGTATGATAAATAGTTTTCAGTTTCTCTTGCAGCACGCTCTTTGCAACAGCAATATCCTTGAAAGTGATAGAGCTTTCGCTAAAGAAGCCGTCGGCCACCTGACCGTCAATAATCCTATCGACAAGGCTATTGATGCTTTCCTCTGTGTATTCTGGCAATGATCGTGAAGCAGCCTCAACAGCATCACACATCATTAATATCGCTTCTTCCTTACTGCTCGGATTTGGACCCGGGTATGTGAACAACTTCTCGTCCACCTTTTCATCGGGATGCTCATTCTTGTATGTTACATAGAAGAACTTTGCCTTACCCACTCCGTGGTGAGTCGTGATGAATCGCTTTATTGTGTCAGGAATGTGATTCTTCTCCGCCAAAGCAATACCATTATACACATGGGCAATGATGACCTCCGCGCTCTTCAAAGCTGTAAGGTGCTTGTGAGGAGAGATACCATTCTGATTTTCAGTAAAGAATACGGGGCGTTCCATTTTGCCAATGTCATGATAGAGAGCACCTGTACGCACCAGCTGAGCCTTTGCGCCAATCTTGTTTGCCACCTCAGCACTGAGATTTGCAACTTGCATCGAATGCTGGAAAGTGCCAGGAGCCACCTCCGTCATGCGCTGAAGCAGAGGATTGTTGATGTTGCTTAGCTCAACAAGGGTGACATCACTCACGAAGCCAAACAACTTCTCAAGCATCCAAAGAAGCGGATAGGCGAACAGAAGCAAAACTCCATTCACGCCAAAGCACACATACATCCATGTGTCGGGATTGAAGTCATTTTCATGAATGAGAGAATAGCTTGTGTAGAACACAACATATACCAAGAAGATAACTACTGCTGTGCGTATAATCTGCGAGCGCTCAGAAAGCTCCCTAAGCATCTGGATTGCCACCATGCCCGCAGTCAGCTGCACAATCACAAACTCGTAGTTACTCTCCAGCATCAGCGAGATGATAAGCACCATGGCGCAATGGAACATGAATGCGGTACGCGAGTCCATGAACACGCGAATGATTATTGGCACCATACAGCATGGCAACATAAATACATTCAGGAACTTATGCGACACCATCAGCGATGCTATAATACAAAACAACACTGGCAAAGCAAACAGCATAATTCCACTGCGATAGTTGTCGAAATAGTCTTCGCGGAAAAGCGTCAAATATGTGACGAGCGAGATGAATATGACAAGCACAAACACCGACTGCCCCAGTGCCTTGAAAGAAATGTGGTCAGACACCACCACATGCTTCGACATTTCCTTTTCATACGACTTCAGAATATTGTAAACTTCCTCGGTCACCAACTCGCCACGGTCCACAATCTTTTGTCCCGCCAGCACGAATCCGTTAGACAGGGTTATATTCTTGATCGCCTCGCTCAGCTCTGCCTCCGACTTCATGTTGTCATAGGTAAGGTTTGGCGAGATGAACTCATTTATATTATACTCTTGCAATACGAGGCGCGAATACTTATCCGACTCATCAGTCATGATATACTCGTATGCCGAGCGTGTAGAAAACACATCTTTCAGCTGCACAGGCGTTGCCTGATTATCCCTCACGATGCGTATCGACTTCTGCCCCTTATCCTTCAATGCCGAGTAGTCATCCACTGACAACACACCATGCTTATACACAGTGTCGAGCAAAGCGGTAATGTGCTTCACATACATAGCAGCATTCTGTCCATTCCACTCCTTAGAGCCATTAGCTTTCAATCGGAGCATCATGGTGTCCTTCACTGCCACATCTGCATTATAATAAGGTTGAAACCTACGCGCAATGCTATCCTGCTCCCTATGCATAACAGAGTCGTTTTTATAGATAGGGAACTTGAAAGTTGACATCAGCTGTCCGTACTTCCAAGGCTTGTTCACCTCATACTGGAAGCCGAATTCCTCGCCTCGAGGCATGAAATAGACAATCAAGGCAGTGGCAACCACTGTCAGCACTATCTTCATCATCAAGCGAGTTCTGTCGTTGCGTCTTTGCTGCTTTGTAGGTTTCATTAAAATAAGTTCTTAAGTTTGAAGATTCTTGAGTTTGAAGATTCTTGAGTTCTTAAGTTACTGCTTCAACAAGAACTGCTTAAACTCACCAAACTCCTTGCTCATTTCCACGCTCTGCTTGGTGCCGTTCATGAACGCAGCAAGCTTAGCTGGAATCTCAACATCAGAGTTGATGATGCTTTCCACAGTGTCCTTGAACTTAGCAGGATGAGCAGTCTCAAGGAACACGCCCACTTCGCCTGGCTGCAATCCCTCTTTCAATGCACGATAACCACAAGCACCATGAGGATCGCAGAGGTAGCCTGTTTCTGTTTTCACCTCCTTGATAGTCTCTGCAATCTGTTCATCCTTGTATGTTGCGCCGCTGATGTCAGCACAAATAGCAGCATGGTCCTTATTGTAGAGGTCATAGATACGAGCGAAGTTGCTTGGATCGCCCACATCCATTGCGTTTGCAATAGTCTGCACAGAAGCCTTTGGCTCATAGCTACCTGTCTGCAAATACTTGAAGAAGATATCGTTAGCATTGTTAGCAGCAATGAAGCGCTTGATTGGCAATCCCATCTTCTTACCAAAGAGAGCCGAGCAGATGTTACCAAAGTTGCCAGAAGGCACACACACTACCATCTGGTCAGCCAAACCGGCCTTTTTCATCTGAGCGTATGCATAAAAATAGTAGAATGCCTGAGGCAAGAAGCGTGCCACATTGATAGAGTTTGCGCTCGTCAGCTTCATGTGAGCATTCAAATCTGCATCCATAAACGCATTCTTCACCAATGCCTGGCAGTCGTCAAACACGCCATCAACCTCAACTGCAGTGATATTCTTACCAAGAGTAGTGAACTGGCATTCCTGAATTGGCGACACTTTACCCTTTGGATAAAGCACATACACACGAATGCCATCTACACCGAGGAATCCATTTGCTACTGCAGAGCCTGTATCGCCAGAAGTTGCTACAAGCACATTGACCTCACTGCCATTATTCTCCTTCTTTAAGAAATACTGAAGAAGACGAGCCATGAAACGAGCACCTACATCCTTGAAAGCAAGAGTCGGGCCATGGAACAATTCCAAAGAATAGATTGTGTCTGTCACCTTCACGCAAGGGCAGTCAAACTGCAATGTGTCATACACGATTGCCTTCAAGCTCTCAGCATCCACATCCTCGCCGAAGAATGCATCAGCCACTGTATATGCTATCTCTTGAAAAGAAAGATTCTCGATGTTGTCAAAGAACTCCTTTGGCAGAGCCTTGATACGCTCTGGCATATAAAGTCCCTTATCCTCTGCAAGCCCCTTTACTACAGCTTTCTCCAACGAAGCTATTGGCGCCTTACCGTTTGTGCTATAAAAATTCATTGTCAATTGGGTATAATTTGGTAATTTGGTGCAAAGTTACGCCTTTTCTTTCGATACTCAAAGGTTTCTGTATTGAAAAATGCTGATTACCACATTATTGTTACCTAAAAAGATGGTAATTTGCAAATCTCACAACCGCAATTAAGATGAAATAAAGACGATAAAACAAAGCGAAACTTGCGTTTTTTAAGCCACAAGTCCCGCTTTCGCCAATCATAAGTTCCGTTTTGTGAGTCGCAACTTATGTAATTGTTATTTTCTAAGTTTCTTTAGAGCAGAGATTGCTCTATTCTTTTTATGGAACAACATGAAAGAACACTGATATTGTCAAATGTTTCTTCTATTTATCCTAATCAATCTACATTCATAAATGCACGAATGAACTCGTCCTTTTCGAGAAGTCCATAATAGCCATTCTTGCAACTTAATTCATCGAATGTCTCCACGCTGTCTGGCTGAATGCCAGGAGCATAGATAAGGAATGGAATTGGCTCGTTAGTGTGAGTACGATGCGCCACAGGAGTTGGATGGTCAGGAAGCACTGCAATGGCAACAGGCTCAAGGTCTGCTGTCGGCGTACCAGGCTTGCCCCAATCCTTCACGGCCTCGTAGATAGGTCCTATAGCACGACGATCAAGATAATCGATAGTGGAAAGCTTGAGTTCAAGGTTGCCATCGTGTCCGGCTTCGTCAGATGCTTCTATGTGGAGATAGACAAAGTCGTCTGTCTTGAGAGCATCAACAGCAGCAGCCGCTTTCCCCTCATAGTTAGTGTCGGCAAGGCCTGTTGCACCTTTCACATCAATAACACGAAGCCCCGCCAATGCACCGATGCCACGAATGAGGTCGACTGCTGTTATTACTGATCCGCGCTTTATCTGAGGGAAAATCGTAGTAACAGGCACCATGTGAGGACGATAACCTCCTGCCCACGGCCAGATGCTGTTGGCCGGATCCTTGCCCTCGGCTATGCGCTGAGTATTGAATGGATGAGCAGAGAGAAGCTTCTGCGACTTGATAATGAGTAGATTAATGAGTTCTGCAGTCTCTGTTGCAGAGAGTTTACTCTTTATGTCGCTAGCAGCTTCTGCTTCGAGATCTGGCTGCACAAGGAGAGGTTTCCAAGGCTTCAGAGGTACATCGTGAGGAGGCGTGCACTTGAGATGCTTGCTGCCTCCGTTGACAACGAGAAGGTGACGATACTGCACTCCTGTGTAGAAATGAACAATGTGACCATACTTTTCCACCACCTCTGTATCGTTGGCAAGGTGCTCCTGCAGGTATTTGATGAGGATGTCCCCCTCTGCTGTTTCGAGATGACCACAAGAGTGATTCTTGATGTGGTCACCTTCGATGCAGATTATGTTGCAACGGATAGCCATGTCATCTGGGGCAAGTTCCACGCCGATGCTGGCAGCCTCAAGCGGTCCGCGTCCTTCGTACACTTCATTTTGGTCATAACCAAGGATGCTGCTATTTGCAACTTCACTGCCTGGGTGGAACCCGTCTTGCACGGTCTTAAGCATGCCTGTCCGTCCATTCTTGGCAAGCATGTCCATGTATGGAGTGTTGGCGTACTGGAGCAGAGTCTTATTGCCAAGTGATTCCACTGGCCAATCTGCCATTCCGTCGCCAAGAATAATCAAATGTTTCATATTGTTGTAAAGGTTAAAAATTAAAGGTTTAAGAGATAATAACTTGCCTGTGGGAATAGAAGTCTTTCCGCATACAATGTGATATTTCTTTAACCTCTATAGCCTTTAAACCTATATTATATTAAATGTTAGCGATAGACATAATGTCGGCGAATACGCCGGCAGCTGTTACTGATGCACCTGCTCCATAGCCCTGAATGAGCATTGGGTACTCATGATAGCGCTCTGTAGTGATAAGAATGATGTTGTTAGAGCCTTCAAGGTCGTAGAATGGATGGTGCTCATCAACACGCTGGAGGGATACACTGCCTTTGCCATTCTCAAGCTTAGCCACAAAACGCCAGTGCTGCTTGCTTGCCTCCACTTGACGACGCTCCGCCTCAAACTGTGCATCGAGCGATGGAAGGTTCTTCCAAAACTCGTCAAGAGTTCCTTCGAAGAAAGAATTTGGAATGAAGAGCTGCTTCTCCACATCTTCTTGGCTTAGCTTATAACCAGCCTCGCGTGAGAGGATGACGAGCTTGCGAATAACATCTTTTCCAGAGAGGTCGATGCGTGGATCAGGCTCTGCATAACCCTCTTCTTTGGCAAGACGAACTGTCTCCGAGAATGGCACATCTGCAGAAATTGTGTTGAAAATATAATTGAGGGTGCCAGAAAGCACTGCTTCGAGCTTAAGAATCTTGTCTCCTGAGTTGATGAGGTCGTTGATTGTGTTAATGATAGGAAGACCTGCACCCACATTAGTTTCAAAGAGATACTTGACACCACGCTTGCGAGCTGTCTGCTTGAGCACAGCATAGTTGTCGTAGTCACTTGATGCCGCAACCTTATTAGCTGCAACAACAGAAATATTGTTGCTAAGGAAATCGTGGTAGAGCGATGCAACATCAGCACTTGCTGTACAATCCACAAACACGCTGTTGAAAATGTTCATGCCAACCACTTCATTCTTAAGACGCTCGAGGTTGCTTGACTCGGCAGACTTAAGGTGAGCACGAAGAGCTGTGATAGAGAATGAGCCATCCTCCACAAACTGGGCGAGGTCAATACCTTCACGACTGAAAATAGCGTTATGACCACTGGCTATGCCTACGACATTGAGTTTGAGGTTGCGCTCCTTTTTCAGCTTTTCCTGCTGATTGGCTATCTGAGAAAGGAGACTTCCACCTACAGTACCTACTCCACAAAGGAAGATGTTAAGCACTTGGTACTCAGACAAGAAAAAACTGTCATGTATTACATTGAGAGACTTGCGCAAAGACTTGCTCTCAACGACAAACGAGATATTTGTCTCGCTGGCACCCTGAGCACATGCGATTACACTGATACCATTGCGGCCGAGTGTGCCAAAGAGCTTGCCAGCAATACCAGGAGTGTGCTTCATGTTCTCACCTACAATTGCCACGGTAGCAAGGTCGCTCTCAAGCTTCATCTTGTACATGGCTCCCATCTCTATCTCCTTTGCAAACTCATCGTTGAGCACCTCACAAGCACGATCAGCATCTTCGTTGCGGACACCTATAGAAGTTGAATTCTCAGATGATGCCTGGCTGACCATAAACACGCTTATGCCTGCTGTTGCAAGAGAGCTGAAGATGCGCTGATTGACACCAATCACACCGACCATCGATAGGCCGCTGACTGTGATAAGGCTTGTATTGTTGATAGATGAAATACCCTTGATTGCGCGATTTGAGTCGCCGCTATCAGCTGTGATGATTGTACCTTTGTCCTCTGGGCGGAATGTATTCTTGATGAGAATTGGAATATTCTTCACACAAACTGGGTAGATTGTTGGAGGATACACTACCTTTGCGCCGAAGTTGCAGAGCTCAGTAGCCTCAACATACGAGAGTTTGTCAATAGGATAAGCGGTGTTAATGACGCGAGGGTCAGCAGTCATAAAGCCACTCACATCTGTCCAGATTTCAAGCACTTCCGCATTGAGTTCTGCTGCAAGAATCGCTGCAGTGTAGTCAGAACCGCCACGGCCAAGGTTTGTAACCTCACCTGTGACAACATCTGTAGAGATGAAGCCAGGAGCAAGGCACACAGTATGACTAGCCTTACCCTCTATGAAATCCTTAAACGCCTCCTGAATGAGAGGGGAGCTAACACTTGTAGAGAAAAGGTTCTTACCCTGCTTTTTCTTTGTCTTTATGAAAGACAGAGAATTGTACCACTGAGCATTATCAATTAGAGTGGCAACTATCTGGCTAGACATACGCTCGCCATAAGAAACGATGGCGTTGCTTGTTTTCTCGCTAAGGTCGCGAATAAGATAAACGCCCTGATATATGCTTCTAAGCTCGCCAAGAAGAGTATCAACTGTGGCGAGCAATTTTGTTCGTGCGGTAGTGTCGGTGATGATGGTTTCAATCATCTTATGATGACGCTCCACCATCTCATTATATGAGTCAATGTAGGCAGCATCACCTGACACTGCCTTCTGGCTGGTGGCAATGAGCTTGTCGGTAAGTCCGCCAAGTGCAGACACAACAACAATTACAGGCTCATCGCAAGCCTCTACGATTTTCTTCAGATTGAGAATGCTTTCTACGGAACCTACGGATGTTCCGCCAAACTTTAATACTTTCACTTTGGAAATTTGAGATTAAAAGTTAAAAATAAATTATAAAAAAAAGTGACACCAGCACCCAGTGTAGCCAGAAATACGAGATCTGCATGACATTTAACACTGACGCTCAAAAGGGACACTCCCATTAAAAATACAAAATTACGACATTTCCACGAACTGACCAAAATTTATTGCTCAAAAAAAGAATTGCCATCCTTTTATGGACAGCAACCACATGTTTTTTCAAAAAGCAGAAGTTTTCAGCACATAAAACAGCACAAGCTCTCACTTACAAAAATGGTCATGTACATATACGAAAAAAAATCTGCACCAGCACCTATGTTGAGGAACCAATGCAGACTTTAATCTTATACAAATTGTCTTGTAAACGAAATTGCGGATGAGTACAGACTTGGTAATTCACGAAGGAATTAGTGTCTTTGACGACGAACTGACACCCGTGGAGCACCACTTGATGCACTGCTCGAACTGCTTGACTTGCTACCCTTCGAAGAAGATGCAGATGTCCCACCACGACGAGATGTGCGTGAAGCTGATGAAGATGCAGAAGACGACTTGACTTTCTTGCCCTTAGAAGAGGCCTCTGCTGCAATAGAATCCTTCTTAGCCTGAGCAATGGAATCAATAGGCTCTTTCCATATATGCTCCTCGAAATCTGACATTTCCTTTTCAATGCGAGTCTGTTCCTTCTTAAGGAGGCTATCAGTAGGGAAAAGCTCCTGAAGAGCCTTGTTCTGCATGTTGGTTGTCATGTAAATCTTTCCCTGATAGTGATTAGTGGAGAAGAAATCGTCCATAGACATCTTGGCTGCATTATTCACATTGCTTGTCATCACCATATGATTGCTAAGATGCTTGGACACATCCTCATACTTCACCCAGAAAAGAGGGTACTTTAATGCCTCATAGCTAAAGTCGTCAGCACGATGAAGCACTGGACAAATAGCAACGACGCGACTATGATATGTAGCTGTATTCTGGTCGTAATAACTGCTCTCTTTCACATAGAAGCTAAGCACCTCTGAAGATGGAATATCCGAAGGATCAACATTAATGCTATTGCCATTTATCTGATAAGGAATCTTGTATCTGTCAAGCATATCCTTGAAATGCATACGGTTAGCCTGACGAAAGTCTTCTACTCCATCGAGTTTATACTGATAAGCAGGAATCTGTCCCTTGTTGAGCAACTGGAAGAGAAGCGTGAAGAGATTAACATCATCGCCTCGAGCCTCAACAGGGAAATAAAGCGCTGCATTTTCATCTTTCTGAAGATCGAGCACACGATAGATATCACGACGCCAAGTCACTTCCTCTGGTACATCAACAGCTGTAGGGAACATCAAAGCTGCACGGCTGCTTGAAGCCGCCTGCTGAGTGCGTGTTGCTGCTGTGCGGTTGTTTGTCTGCACTCTGCTCTTCTGAGGCTGAGCCAACACGAGAGTGAAGAGTGAAGAGTGAAGAAGTAATAATGAAAGTATGAATAGTTTTCTTCTCATAATCTTATTGTATTTACCAATGAAGGAGACACTTCATTTTAGTTTATTGTAACTTCAAGAGCATAAGGTAATGTGCGCTCTATGCCATCAGGTCCTTTAACTCGAACTCGGCTGATATTAAAGAACTTGCCACGATTAAGGCCACGAATAACCTCTCGCTGGCGAGGAGTGAAATCTGCAGAACTTGACACCTCTGGCACCACATTGCCCATATTGTCAACGAAGCGAGTTTCAAAGCCAAGCACAGTGAATGGAATATCAAGCAAGCCATCATCAATTGCAGCACCAATGCCTTTAGCAGAAAGCAATGTCTGCTTTGACAAACGGCCTCCTTTGAAACGGGCTGCATTACCCTTCTCGTCAGAATACTGAATGAATGCGGTAGGATCAGGAAGCTTGCGCACATGGAAAGTAAATTTACCCATCTCCTGCTGGCGACCTTCATTTTCTGCAGTTACAGTAAATGTAACATCCTCTCCCACTTTTGATGGCACAGCCACATAGTTACCGCCATCCTTCTTTGTGAGTGTACCGTTCGACATGGAAAGACCAATCTTATTGACAGGAACTCCAGGCACACTGACGCTTATTGGGTTCTGATAACCAGCATAAAGCATGTTCATGAGAGTGGCGCTAACTGTTGCCGATGGCTCTACGACTGTATATGGCTGAGAGAACTCACGGCGAATAGTTTCACCATTACCATTCTTCATAACAAGATAGCCTTTGAGGGTAAAATCTCCCGTTGAACCGCACACAGTTTCGTAGCGACCATTAGATGACTTGAGCAAAGTATTGCCTACATAAATCTCGGGACGCTGAGTAGTATCAACTGCTGCCATGATAATCTGTGCAGAGAACTTACCGCCACGAACAACTGTCTGTGAGCTAGGAATAACATACGCATTAATTTGATTAACACGCACATCCTTCACATCGATGTTTGAAATAAGCTGATGAAGCATCTCGCCCTCTGCATAGCGTACATCCGTCTGCAACTTTGTGAGCAGAGTGACTGCCGCTGCCACAGGAGTATTCTCAAACATGTATTCTTGCCAGTTCTTACCAAGAAGCTTAGCTTTCTGCGGCACCTCTGTAGTGAGGTTTGAACTGATAATATCCTTCTGAGTCTTATCATTCAGCATCTTGGTGATACCAGCGCAATATGCATCAATAGCATTCTTAAGCTTCTCACCCTTTCCGATGCCAGGGGCAAGCATCACATGAGTGGCTGCTTCAAGATTGTCGCGTCCCTCAATATTCTCCAAATCAGCATCTTCACCGTCAGCATAACGAACGACTTCCCATTTCAGCTCTTCAGCAAAGAGATAGAGAGAATCAGACATTGAACGCACTTGCTGCGCCTTCTCATACCATTCGCGAGTCTTCTCAGGATTCTGCTTCATAGCATCTGCCAACTGAGAATATATAGCCTCGTTCTGGGTGGTAGAGTTCACTTTTGAACGATTAAGACTTTCATCCACAAGCGAGAATCCTTCCAACACATCAGATGACACATTGAGGGCGAGCATTGCCATCAACACGACATACATCAGGTTGATCATCTTCTGGCGTGGACTTAATTTCTTGCGTATCATAGGCTTATCCTATCTTCATCTTAAGTGCTTCAACCATCTTTGAATATACCTCGTTGAGCTCTGTGAGCTGCTTAGCAAGCTGCTTTGTCTGCTCGTTCACTTCGTCGATAGTAGCAGACTGAGTGCCTACGCTGCGAAGCTGCAACTCGTAGAAACGGTTGATGCCTGTAAGCGTGCGGTTCATAGTCTCCATCTCCTCCGAATCGCGAGTGAGACGCCTGCTCTGCTCTGCCACCTGCTTGAGCACATCTGTAAGTTCGTTGAGCTGAGCAACATAATTCTTTGTTGCCTCCTGCATTTCTGGAGTCATTGCGTTGTACTGTGCAGAAGAGAATACTGGAGCCGAAGAAATATTCTCAGCAAGTTCTGCTGCATTTACAATAGTGACAGGGGTAGGTTCTTGAGGACCACCTGCATTTGCTGAAAGCGGAGCCACAACTTCTGTTCCGCCCACAATAGGGTCACCGACTACAACTGTTCCACTACCAACAACTCCACCTCTTGGAGCTTTGGCTGCAGCTGATGCTGCATTTGCGAGTGCTGCTGTTTCTTCTGAAATACCAGAGCCTGCAACAACATTGGCACGAATCTGAGCATCCTCAACTGCCTCTTCTGCAAGCTCGGCAGCATCCATGCTCTCCTGTGGCTCAAAACCTGCAAGGAAGAATACGATAACCTCTGTACCCATACCCAAGAAGAGCATGATATCGGCGCCATCAATGTGAGTGAGTTTGAAGAGCGCTCCTGCAATTACGACTGAGGCACCCCAGCTATACGCATAGTTAAGGAAGGTCTGTCCTGCCTTTGTGCGGAGAAAACGCTGAATTGCGTTATATTGTTGTCTTGCCATGTGAACAAGTATAATTTCGAGTTAAAAAAATATTTTTAATAATACCAAGCTTTCTTTCTACATAAAAGAGGGCTTATTTCTTTGCTTTGCTTGCTGTTCCTACCTGACTGCGAACGCAACGGAATCCGATGAATGAGCGTCCAACATTCTGATATTCATTTGAGCGCCAAGCTGATTTGATGAAGCTTTCTGGATCCTTCCAAGAGCCACCGCGAACACTCTTCTTCTTGAGAGCGTAAGGGTCTTCCTTTGCCGCATTGTAGGTGAGCGTTGGATTCATATCACTCATACTGAGCACACCTGCCTCCGTAAATACGGTGCTTGTCCATTCTGCCACATTACCTGCCATGTCATACAAGCCATTTGAGTTAGCGCTGTAAATGCCCACTTTGCTGGTAATCAAGTTTCCATCCTTAGTGTAGTTGCCCCTATCAGGCTTGAAGTTGGCAAAATAGCATCCTTTCTCGCTTGCCACACCTTCCTGTTCCCATGGAAGTTCATTGCCATCCTTGCCACGAGCCGCGAACTCCCACTCTGCCTCTGTTGGGAGACGGTAGCGCTGTATGAACTTAGCCTGGCTGCCTAATCCCTTGAGCAAGAAGTCTGTACGCCAGTTGCAGAATGCATTTGCCTGTTCCCAGTCAACGCCTACTACTGGATATTCATTATAGTTAGGATGCGAGAAATACAATCTCATGTACACCTCATTCTCTGCATTCTGGAAGTCGTTAATCCAGCAAGTTGTGTCAGGATACACATTTACTATATATGTATTAACAAAATCCCACATGCTTGAAAGAGGACGAGTGATTGTCTCGCGATGAATCAGACCATCATCATCAACATAAGCAGTATCCTTCGAAATCATAACAACCTCATTAGGATCGACTGTAACATCTGTATTGAGGTTGCGCTCTGCAGGGTTGAGACGATACTTGCGCTTTGCAGCCATCACATAGTCAAACACCTCATAGCGATAGTTGAGCTGGCTTGCATCAAGCATCTTCTCGCCTGTGACAGGATGAACTGTATAAACGCTTTCTATGGCGCGCTGCTGATCCTCATCAGGATTGCGAGGAATAGCCTTATTCCAGTTGAGATGAGGAGTGATTGGGTCGCCATTCTTGTCTTCCTCAATCTTGAAGCTTTCATCACCGCCGTATGCTGGGTCTGCAAGACGCTCACGGATGATTGAGTCACGCACCCAATACACAAACTGACGATACATAGAGTTTGTCACCTCTTTCTCGTCCATCCAGAATGCATCAACAGAAATGTCGCGTGTAGGCATGTCCTTGCCCCACAGCGAGTCTGTCTTTTCCGTGCCCATTTTAAGCGAGCCTCTCTTCACAAGCACCATTCCATAAGGCGCTGGTTCAGAGATAGATGTACCGCCTGTACCAGTCACCTCTCCGCCAGTAGCATTCGAACCTCCCTTGCTTGAGAAGCACGATGCAACGCCCAGAGCGATAACTGCTGCACATATTGCAAATAAAATCTTTTTCATCTTATAATGAGTTTTTTATATTTTCAAATCAATTCTTTCAAAAGCAAAGGCTTAGCCTGCTGTTAAATTTTCGTTTATGCTGTTTTTCGTTTATTATAGCCACCTCACACTCTTGTGCCTGTTTCTTCCCTTTTTGAAAAGATCTAAGTCTGCTTGATAACCGAGCACAAGCTCGTGGCTTCCATTTATGTAACCAACTCCCGATGTGTACATCTGGTAGTTATAGCCAAGTTTTATGCCATGGAAATAGCCTCCAACCAGGAATGTAACAGAAGTGTTCGGACTATAGCCTAAGCCACCGTAGAACTTCTTGCCATCATACTCGTACAGCATTTTGCACTGCACATCCTCACGCCAAGTATCTAAATCTGACTGCACCAGGAAAGATGGCTGTAATGTTAATAACGAATTTTTCAGCTTAATATTGCATCCTCCCATCAAATAAAACATTCTTGACAGTTCCATCTCGTTTGTTTCGCCTATTTCGATAGTAGGAGCAAGCAAGTGCTGGCCACTGATTCCAAGCCACATTTTAGGGTGATAATAATAAAGACCTGCACCAAGATCCACGGTGTTGCCATCCATCTGGGAAGAAGGGAATGCTGGGTCAGAATTGTCCTCAAGCTCCAATCCGCTTGGGTCGATAGTCTCCGACAACAAGCCGCCAAGGAATCCTATTGCCAATCTTCCTTTCTTACCAATCTTAGCATTGTAAGCATACTGAAGGCTAATTTTTGTTGTCTTGAAAATACCTATTTCATCATTCAGGAAACTCACGCCTGCACCATGGCGAGGACTAAGGAAATAAATTGGCAAATCTGCACCAACATACATCGTTGCTGGCGCATCATCATAACCTACCATTTGCATTGAATACGCAGCTTGCACATTCAAGATGCCCTCTGTGCCTGACACTGCCGGGTTATAATACGACTTTAAGGCTGTGAAGTCCGAGAACTGCACATCCAACTGTGCTCTTATTGACGCAGAAAATGCCAAGAAGAGTGATACTATTGCAAAAAGCCGCTTTGCCATACTGTGGTTTAAACTAAAAATACCGACAATATATTGTGAAAAGTTAGTGAAAAATAACCAAATATCCAATAAATTATCAGCAACTTAAACGATTAAGCAAGTTTTAGAAAAAAAAATGAGGACGCTAGATTCACACCCCACGCCCCCCATAAAAAAACAGAGTTAGTCAATATTACTTTTAATAGGTACTTATGTTCACTATGAGATAGTACGAATATTAATTCAAAAAATTAAAAACCGCCGCCGAAGCCGCCACCTCCGAAGCCGCCGCCACCAAAGCCACCGCCTGGACGACCACCACCGAAGCCGCCACCTGGACGACCACCACCGAAGCCCTGACGCATGCCCTGGCGCTGCAAGAAAATCTGTGCAGCCTGAGCTGGCGTAAGGATTTCAAGGAACTTTGCAAGATATTCCTTATCTACTGCAAGCTGTGCCTCCTGGCCCTTGAACTGCTTTTCAATCAGTTCTGCAGCTTGAGCATCCGTGATCTTCTTCAAGTCAATCTTCTCATCCTCAGCATTCTCGCCCTTTGGGTTTGCCGCATTGTGACGAGCTGTCTGGTAGTCAAGATAAAGCACCTTGAACACCCCTTCCTTGTCGTCATCAAGCTTCATCTGCTTTGCAAGACGCTCAGCCATACGATTATACATCTCTGTTGGGTCAAGTCTCTGACGCTGTCCGCCATTGAACCCTTGTGCCATTGCAACAGTCGCAACAAACACAAATACTAATGTTGTGAAGACAAACTTTTTCATATTACTTTTGTATTATTATTTAGCCTTTTTGTGGGGTTTGAATTGTAAGACGAAGAATTTACGAAAAAGTTTAATTAAAACCGTGTTAAAAAATGTAAAGAGTCTGTTTTGTAGTTAATTTCCTTTGAATAACAATAAGTCTACATCGTGCATTATTTGGATTTCAGCAACCCATACACATTATATCCGAACCATCCAACCGCAGCTCCGAAGATTGTGCTCATTATATAGAATGTGGAAAGGTTCTCGTCACCCGCTGGCAACGCAACAGAGAAATATACGCTGGCTCCGAAGCACAATGCCACGAAGACCAGCGATACTATCATCATTATAAGTTTAGCTTTTTCCATTTCGTTTGCTACTTGTTGAGTTTCCAAGAGAAACCGTCCTTTGTGTCCTTCACTTCAAATCCGAGTGCAGCCAGATTGTCGCGAATAAGGTCGCTTGTAGCCCAATCCTTATTAGCCTTTGCCTTCATGCGCTGCTCAAGAAGCATATCAACAACCTTGCCGAATGCCTCTTCGCGAGCATCATTCGAAGCAGAAGCACTTGCGCTGCCAGCATTTGCCTTCAAGCCGAGAAGCTCTATAGCAAAAGTCTGGAACAATGCCTTCATTGCCTCAAGCGCCTCTTCTGTAAACGAAGCCTTCTTGTCAGCAGCAAGATTCACGAGTTTGCATGCCTCAAAGAGATTACTGATCACGATAGGAGTGTTAAAGTCGTCATACATAGCATCATAGCACTTCTGACGAATAGCCTCAACATCGCTTACCTCAACATTCTTAGCCCCTGCAGCAGCACCTTGCACGAGTGCAGGAGTGAGGTTTCTGTATGCATCCATCAATCTCTCATATCCTTTCTCTGCAGCCTGAAGAGCTTCGTTGCTGAAGTCAACTGTGCTGCGATAATGAGCCTGAAGAATGAAGAAACGGATTGTCATTGGAGAGTATGCACGCTCCAGCTTTGGATGGTCGCCGCTGAAGAACTGAGGCAATGTAATGAAGTTGCCAAGAGACTTACCCATCTTCTGACCATCAATAGTTATCATATTGTTATGCAGCCAGTAAGCAACCATCTGGTCGCCTTGGCTTGCAACTGCCTGTGCAATTTCACATTCGTGATGAGGGAACACGAGGTCCATGCCTCCGCCATGAATATCGAAGTGAGAGCCAAGGTATTTTCTACCCATTGCAGTACACTCGCAATGCCAGCCTGGGAAGCCATCGCTCCATGGACTTGGCCAACGCATAATGTGCTCAGGCTGAGCAGCTTTCCACAATGCAAAGTCTGCCTGGTTTTTCTTTTCTCCCACGCCTGCAAGAGTGTCACGACTTGCATCTTTTGTATTCTCAAGAGAACGGCCTGAAAGAATGCCGTACTTGTGCACCTTGTTATATTTCTCCACATCGAAGTAGATAGAACCGTTGCTCTCGTACGCAAATCCATTGTCGAGAATCTGCTTCACAAGTTCCTGCTGCTCAATAATGTGGCCAGTAGCATGAGGCTCGATGCTTGGAGGCAAACAGCCGAGAGCATCCATAGCTTCATGGAATCTATTTGTATAATACTGAGCCACTTCCATAGGCTCAAGCTGCTCGAGGCGCGCTTTCTTTGCTATCTTATCCTCGCCCTCGTCAGCATCATGTTCCAAGTGGCCCACATCGGTGATGTTGCGCACATAGCGAACTTTATAGCCAAGGTGCTGAAGAAAACGGAAAACAATGTCAAAAGTAATTGCCGGACGAGCATGTCCAAGGTGAGCGTCACCATATACTGTAGGTCCACAGACATACATGCCCACATGTGGCGCATGCAGTGGGCGGAACACTTCTTTCTTTCTTGTCAGAGTGTTGTAAACATAAAGTGCTTGTTCCATTCGCTGTTTACTATATATTATAATGTGTACTATTTTAATGCAAAGTTAGGCATATTTTCTCACGCTGCAAACTTACTCGCCTATTTTTTAACCATTCGTAAGTAATTATCCCCGAAAATAAACAATTTGCCATCTTCCTCAAAGCCAAGATGACGGTACAAAGCATAAGCATTGGTATTGTCAGGATCGCAAGCCAAAACCGGCAGCAGCCCTTTGTCCTTGGCAATTCCTACGCCACGATTCAGCAGTGCAGTACCCACTCCTTTGCCTCTCCATTTTGGCAGCACAGCCAACGAGTCAAGATAGTACTCACCTTCTCTTGTCTCGTCATCCATGTGATCGGCATCAAACGAAATGAATTTCTTCACCAAGCTGAAAGTGAACACCTTAACATCATGATATCCCTTCCCCTCGTATGCAATCAGCGCACCTGCAATCTCGCCGTCAACCTCTGCAATAGTAGCATTTCGCCACGAGTACAAAGTATCCGTTCTGCTGCACACATCCACCAGATGCTTCTCAGGCACACGCCCCTCCTCCATCATCGGCACTTCCACCGCCTCAAGCATGACCGTTGCCACAAACTCAGCATCTTCTATTGTTGCTGACCTAAACACACACTGATTTTCCATACGCTTTTTCTTTCTTGAATTATCTCATTGCCAACTCTCTATTCCATCAACAAACCTAATGCAAAGGTACATAAATATACAAAAACAGCAAGCGTTTTGTCACCAAAACTTGGTGTCTGTACCATGCAGAAAAATGAAGGACAACTCGAAAGAGCTGCCCTTCTATAAACATCATACTTAATGAGAACTTCTAAGAAAACTTTATTCTAATTAATTTCATTACACACTTTTATATTCATTATCTTGGGCCACCGCCACCAAAACGCTGACGACGCTCAGCCTGCATCTTTTCGTAAGCAGCAACTTGCTCCTCATTCAAAAGAGCCTTGATTGCAGCATTCTGCTCTTCGTTACGCTTTCTCATCTTCTCACGATCAAAACTCTGACGGAAATCGCCTCCTGCAGCCTGGATAGAATCAAGCTCTACCTTCATCTTCTCTGCATTCTTAATCAGCAGATCACACACTGACTTGTACTGTTCGTCGCTGAGGTTGCAAGCATTCTTGATCTGCTCTGCCTGACGAGTGGCCATTTCCTTAGGATTGAATTCACGGCGCTGGAAACCTTGAGCCATTGCGCTCACTGTCATCAGCATTACGATGAGGGAAAGGATAATCTTTTTCATAATCAATTCTTTATTAAATAGGTTTTGTAGATAAATTGTTCAGTCGTTACGATTTGTATGACCGACATAATTAGAAAAAGTTTAATCCCTACACAAATATTTTTCTCCTTTTTTCTGTTCCAGAACTCTCTGCCCGTCACGCTTCATTGCTTACGCCTTGTAAGCCATATCGCTTCAGCCCGATAAGCGATGATGCGTGACGGGCGCAAGCTTTTCATCCTCTGCCGTGCGACTCTCAAGCGATGTAATCACAACACTTTCGGCGCAAAAGCATAGGTTCCTTTTTCATTCTTTATTCTCTTTGTTCAGCACTATTCGCAAGCCCTCCACTCCTGTGCGACGAGTCATCCACTCTTTCAACCGTGAAATTTCTGCTGCTGAAAGCGAAGAAGAAATATCAATGACGGCAACCACCTGCGCAGCGGTTGTATCGGCAGAAGCTACTGCGCCTTTAGCCATGCTAACCCCCTGAACTTGAGGATAGAGAACTTGCAGTTCAGAGCAGATATTTTTGGCAGAGGACTCTGCGTCATGGTATGCTTGCAACTGCATTTCCAGCTCTGCTAAGTGAGCTCGTTGCTGAGAGATAACAGCTTCATTGTCAGTGAGACGAGTATTGCTGTCGTGAATCATGTGGCGGAACTCCTCCGCATTGATATTTGCCGTGCCTTGCAGCACTTCCATCTGCACACCTTCAAGATCATAATAAGGCAGTTTTTCACGAACGCTCTGCAACTGAGCTGAATCCACTTCTGCTCCAATCAGCACCACATTAAACGACTTCGTCTTGAATTCCGTGTGGTGAGACAGCACATGTGTGGAAGGAAACACCATTTCCTTCTTGATGAAATTTCGCACTCGCTGCTCAAAATAGCTCTCGTGCACCATTCCGAGCGTGAGCATTATGGCTGGAAGCACTGTGATGATAGCCACTGCATAGATTGTGAACTTCACCTTTTTTTCACGCGAAGCATCGATGAAGGCTTTCTTCTTGAATCGCATGATAAAAACTGCTCCTATAAATGTGGCGGTCGCAATAAATATCGTATTGATAACGAAGAGGTAAAGCGCCCCCAGAGCATATGCCCAATTGGCTGTGGCAATGCCAAAACCGACCGTACATAGAGGCGGCATGAGAGCCGTTGCAATTGCCACGCCAGGAATCACATTGCCAGTGCGCTGGCTGCGGCTGCTCAACGCTACAATGCCTGCCAAACCACCACAAAGAGCAATCAGCACATCATAAATCGTAGGAGATGTGCGCGCCAGCAACTCACTCTGCGCATCTGCTATCGGAGTGATCAGGAAATACACCGTAGCCGTAACAATACTGAATAGCGTTGCCACAATGTAGTTGTGCCAGCTGCGACGCAGAAGTTCAAAGTCGTAAATGCCTGATCCCAAGCCCATTCCTATAATAGGCCCCATGAGTGGCGATATCAGCATCGCACCAATAATCACTGCTGCTGAATTGGTATTCAAGCCCAATGAAGCAACGAAAATGGCAAGAATAAGAATCCAAAGCTTTGCTCCACGGAACTGTATTCCTTGCTTTATGCCTTCTATCACATCTTCTTCACTTGCAGCATCTTCGCCAAGTCCAAACAGATAGTCAAGCTTCCGTTTCATGAACACAGCTATTTCTGTCAACGAGTTCTTCATAATAGATTTCTATTTATATTTTACATGTTCGTTTGGTTACAAAGGTATGCATTATTTATGAACACAGCTCTTATATGAACAAAAAAAGTTTCTTAAAGTTCGTTAAGTAGCACAACAACAGCCTCATTTTTTGCAAAAAATCACTAACTTTGCATAAAGAGATAAAATATCGACTAACATTATTGTTTAACTAACACAAAAAAAACGAACTAATATGGCTAAATGGATTTGTCCTGTATGCGGTTATGTTCACGAAGGTGAAGCCGCTCCTGAGCGTTGCCCACAGTGCAAGGTTCCAGGTTCAAAGTTTAAGAAGATGGAAGAGGGAGCAGCCCTTCAGTTTGTAACAGAGCATGAGCTTGGCATTGCAGACGCTATTCCTCAGACAGAAGAAGGTGCATTCGTGCTTCAGGGATTGAAGGATCACTTCATGGGTGAGTGCACAGAAGTTGGCATGTATCTCGCAATGAGCCGCCAGGCTGACCGCGAGGGTTATCCAGAAATAGCAGAAGCATTCAAGCGCTATGCACTTGAGGAGGCTGACCACGCATCTCGTTTCGCAGAAATGCTCGGCGAGGTTGTTTGGGACACAAAGACAAATGTTGAGAAGCGCATGCTCGCTGAAGAGGGAGCTTGCAAGGGTAAAATGGAGATTGCAAAGGTGGCTAAGGAGCTCAACCTCGACGCAATCCACGACTCTGTTCACGAAATGGCAAAAGACGAGGCTCGTCACGGAGCTGGTTTCCAAGGACTCTTCAATCGCTACTTCAAGAAATAAAGCACTGCTTTATCAAAAAAAGAATGCCGCAAACAGACTCATCATCTGCTTGCGGCATTTATTTTTCAACATAAATATATCCTGAGGATTGCTATATTTCCTTAGCGCATACAGCTTTATTTCAAATCTTCCTCAATGAACTGCATGAGTCTATCAACAGCTTCTACTTCTGGAATGTTTTTCTCAATACACTCCTTACTGCGATAAAGACTCACCTTGCCCACTCCTGCTCCTACATAGCCATAATCAGCATCCGCCATTTCTCCAGGTCCGTTCACAATACAGCCCATGATTCCAATCTTGAGAGTATTGAATCTAGCATCACTCTTGGCTTTCTCACTCACGGCTTTCTTTATGCGAGCTATAGTTGACTCAAGATTATATAATGTTCGGCCACACCCTGGACAAGAAATATACTCTGTCTTGGTGAAGCGTACTCTTGCTGCCTGCAAGATTGCATCTGATAGATTTTTCGCGATTTCATCGGAGAAATTAGGATTTTTAAGCACCAATTCATGAGCGAATCCATCTATCAGTAATGCTCCCGCATCCATCGCTGCCTTGAGTTGGAAATCCTCAAGAACCGCGTCATCATATTCAAGAGTGATTGTATCAGCAGCTATAGCAGCTTTTGCTACAGCTCGTTTTGCGGCACTTTGTTCCGTATATGCAACAAGCTTGCGTGCAACAGGAATCTCGGCTTCTGGGGCCTCACTGAGTGACACGCGAATTGTGTCGCCAATACCTTCTGCCAACAATGCTCCGATGCCAACAGCACTCTTAATACGGCCATCTTCGCCCTCGCCTGCCTCTGTAACTCCCATATGCAAAGGGAATGCCATACCTTCACTATCCATGACTTTGACAAGAAGGCGCACCGTGCGCACCATGACAACAGTATTGCTTGCCTTGATGCTTATCACCACATCGTTGAAGTTTTCTTTCACGCAAATACGGAGAAACTCCATGCAAGATTCCACAATACCTTCTGGAGTATCTCCATAACGAGACATAATGCGATCGCTGAGTGAACCATGATTTACGCCTATACGAACAGCGGTATTATGTTCCTTGCAAATATTGAGGAAAGGTACAAACTTTGCTTCAATCCTCTTGATTTCATCGGCATACTCCTCGTCTGTGTATTCAAGATGCTTGAATGTACGACCCGGATCAACATAATTGCCAGGATTGACACGCACTTTTTCCACAATTGCAGCAGCAGTGTCGGCAACAGCAGCATTGAAATGCACATCTGCCACAAGAGGAACAGTATACCCATCTCTGCGAAGGCCATCACGAATTGCTTGCATGTTCAAAGCTTCGCGCTGTCCCTGAGTGGTGAAACGGACAATTTCACCACCAGCATCAACAATTCGCTTAGCTTGCGCAATGCTGCCTTCTGTGTCCATTGTGGATGTGTTTGCCATCGACTGAACACGAATAGGATTGTCACCGCCAAGCAACACTCCGCCAACATTGACAACTGAACTATTTCTTCTTTTGTACATTCTTTCTTTGTTTAATAAAAGAACTGATTTTGTATTAATAATGTGGATTAGTTGCACTTGAAGTTAAACTTCACTTCTTTCAAATCTTCATTCGCCTTTTCAATCTTCTTGCGAAGACCATTCTTGTAAGCTGCGAACTTTTCTGCAAGAGCATCATCGCTAAGAGCAAGCATCTGCACAGCAAGGATACCTGCATTGAGAGCGCCATTAATTGCAACTGTTGCAACAGGAATTCCTGGAGGCATCTGAAGCATAGAATACACAGCATCAACTCCATCAAGCACGCTACCCTTTACTGGCACACCAATAACTGGCAATGTTGTGCTTGCAGCAATAACTCCTGGAAGAGCAGCCGCCATACCGGCACCTGCAATGATCACTTTGATTCCCCTATCCTTTGCGCCCTTGGCAAAAGCCTCAACTGCATCTGGAGTACGGTGAGCACTCAGCGCATTGATTTCAAACGGAATCTCCATTTCATCGAAGAACTTAGCAGCTTTTTCCATTACTGGAAGATCAGAAGTGCTGCCCATGATAATTGACACAATTGGTTTCATAAGTAATTGTAGTCCCTTCCCACACTCTCTCTTGCGAGGATAGAAGCGTATTATTCGACACCACCTAAGATAGGTCTGAAGGGCAATTTAAGTGTTTATAATTATTGTAATAATATCATATTGAGTATTCTCATCTCTTGCAATCTCCTCTCTTTGCGTGGCAAGAGAAAGGAAGCATTCTTACATCCAACTGATAAGGATAAATGTCATCGTGCAAATATAGCCAATGGCAAATCCTACCAACACTTGCGCCAGTGAATGCTGACGGAGGATAATTCGGCTTGTTCCTAAAGCTCCTGACAAAAGGAGCAACCCACAGAAAGGCCACACTGGATTATAATAGAACAATATGCTGAATGCATTTAATGCTCCAACCAAACCTCCCATTCCTACCATGTGAGTACTGACTTTCCACCACGCATTCACCGTCACACAAACAATCTGAGCTATCAGCGCAGACATCACAATACCACGGAAGAACATTGCCGTGTTAAGCTTCGTCATTATGACTAAGCAAGCCGCATAGCTAATCAGCGTAACCACATACGGCATGTGACGATGCTCTCGGTGGCTAAGTTGCCAGTGTGTCCATCTCTTAAAAATACGGAACACATTGATTCCCATATGAGGGATAAACACCGTGAACACATACACGAGCAGAAGTATGAAGAACTTATACCCCCAAGGCAGCATGCGCAAATAGCTGAACACGAACAGCCCAAATATCACCCATATTGGCGCATACAGAGGCGAGAACAGCGTAGAAAGAACTTTTGCTATTTGTATAAGCCTTTTTTCACTCATATATATTTGTCCTATAATGCTTTTCTGATTTTCTTAATCTATAATCTATACACTTTCGACTATCATGCTTGCCGATCAGCAACCGGAGGAATTCCAAGCTCGTTCCTATACTTCGCCACTGTTCTTCTCGCCAATGCAATTCCTTTTGCTTTCATCAGCTCTGCCAGCTGGTCGTCAGTGTATGGGTATGACTTATCCTCATGTTCAATGATTTCTGACAGCAATTGCGTCACTTGCTGCTTATCGACCTCTTTGCCTTGAGCATTCTTGCGAGTAAGTTTAAAGAACTCTTCCAGCTTGTAAATGCGTCCATCCAACAATGCGCACTTTGACTTGCAGACTCTCGAAACTGTCGAGATATCATATCCCGACAGTTCAGCAACATCCTTCAGCACCATGCGCTTTTTGTCGTTCTCATCCTTGGAGAGAATGAATGGCCGCTGCAAATGTATGATTGCCTTCATTGTTTCATAAAGAGTGCGGCGTCGCTGCTTTACAGATTCTATAAACATTTGAGCTGCTTCCACCTTCTCTTTAGTGTATTGAAGTCCTTCTTTCTCACTTCTGGACAGCTTGCGCGTGTTTGCTTGCAACATCTTCATCTGCTCCACATAATCACGACGCACATGAAGCCTTGGAACATCACCACTATTCAATCGCAATTCTATTCCGCCTTCCGGGTCGGTTTCCACGATGAAATCGGGTATTTGTGTCTCCACGCGGGAACTTTCCGACTCTGCAAGTGCTAATCCTGGATTAACATTCAACTTTTTCAAAGCATCAAAGACTGCATTGACAGCAACTTCATTCAGCTTCAGCTCAGACTTCAGCTTTTCTTTGTTTTTATTCAAGAACAAATTGAAATAATCAGAGACAATCGAACGCTGAAGCAACAAAAAGCGTTCTTGCATTTCTGAAACAGGAATATCCTCATCAAGCTGACGGTCAATCTGCAAAAGCAAGCACTCCTGCACATTTCTAGCACCTATGCCTGGAGGATCAAAGCTCTGAAGCACTTTTAGCAAATCCTCCACATATTGCTCATCTACATCTATATATTCCTTGAAAGACAGTTCATCAACAATTGTCGAGATTGGCAAATCAATGAATCCTCTGTTATCCAGCAAGCCTATTAAGTAGCGAAGCACCTGCTGCTGAACCTCGTCAAGGTCGTAATTCACAATTTGTGATTCGAGATACTCTATAAATGAACCGCTATCTCCCAAAGGCAAATCATTGCGCTCATCCACGCCGTTATTCACTTTGTAAACAGGCAAGTCACCATCATCAAAACCAGAAGCTAATTCCTGATAATCAGAATCACTGTATGGATCTTCTCCCGTATCATTTTCTTCCATTTCATCGGAGGAATCTGCACTTTTCGAATCCATATCAATATCATCATCATAAGCACCTTCTTCCAAAGCAGGGTTTTCCACCATCTCTTTCTTGACACTTTCCTCGTAATCGCCAATAGACAATTCCAACAACTTCACCAGCTGAAGTTGCTGCAGAGACAGCTTCATCTGCTGTTCCTGTTTCTGCACTTGTATTTGCGTCTGGGATTGAACCATGAAAAAAACTTGCTATAAGAATAATTATATGCAAAGTTATGCAAAAAGGTTCATTAAACAACAAAAGGAATGAAAAAAATTACTTAAATTTGCAACATAATAAATTATTATCATGGAAGATTTCATACATCTGCATGTTCACACGCATTTCTCCGTTCTTGACGGAATGTCAAAGATTGACGCGCTTGTTGATAAGGCTATAGAGAACGGGATGAAGGGAATGGCCCTGACCGACCATGGAAACATGTTCGGCATCAAGGAGTTATTTGACTATTGCAGTAAAGTAAACAAAGGGAGGAAGAAAGAGGGACTTGAGCCATTCAAACCGATTTTCGGTTGCGAAATGTATGTGGCTCGCCGAAACAAAGAAGACATGGTAGCTGCTATGGGTGATCGTAGCGGTAATCACCTAATTGTATTAGCAAAGAACAAAAACGGATACAAGAATCTCATTCGTCTTGTGTCTCGCGCATGGGTCGACGGAAACTACATTCGTCCACGAACAGACAAAAAAGATCTTGCCTTGTTCCATGAGGACTTGATAGTATGCTCTGCCTGTCTTGCTGGCGAGCCTCAGGAACTGATTAGGCGAGCTCTTAGAAGGGAAAGATTTGCTAATGAGGCATTATCGCCCGAAGAACTTTTTGCAAAGGCGGATGCTGCTGTAAAATGGTACAAGGACACTTTTGGCGACGACTATTACATGGAGTTGATGCGCCACGAAGTGACAGATCCTACAGTCAGAGCAAACAGAGAAACATACGAAGAACAGAAAGTGATTGAGCCATACCTTATTGAATTGGCGAAGAAGTACAATGTGAAACTCGTGTGCTCAAACGATGCTCACTTTGTGAATGCTGACGATGCTGAGGCGCATGAACGACTGCTGTGTATCAGCACGGGCAAACGCATTGAGGAGCAACACATGCTGTACTCTAAGCAAGAGTGGTTCAAGACAAAGGAGGAGATGAATGAAATCTTCAAGGACATTCCTGAAGCTCTGAGCAACACTTTGGAGATTCTTGACAAGGTTGAGACTTACGACATCGAAAGCGACCCAATCATGCCATTTTTCCCTATACCTGAGGAATTTGGCACAGAGGAAGAATGGAGGAAGAAATACACAGAAGAAGATCTGTTCCGTGAATTCACTTCTGACGAGAATGGGGAGAATCAGCTGCCAGAGGAAGACGGCATCAAGAAGATAAAGAAGCTGGGGGGATATGAGAAGATATACAGAATAAAGTTTGAAGCAGACTACCTTGCAAAGCTTGCATACGAAGGCGCGCAGAGAATATACGGTTCTGGCACTTCGGATAATCTCACAGCTGCCACTCTTATAAAAGGCTCATACGGCATTCCACCAGAGGTGGAGGACAGAATTAGATTCGAGCTGCACATCATGAAGACGATGGGATTCCCTGGCTACTTCCTTATTGTGTCTGACTTCATTAACTCTGCTCGCGAAGAACTCGGCGTGTGGGTAGGGCCAGGGCGTGGATCTGCTGCGGGATCAGTTGTAGCATACTGCTTAGGCATAACAAAACTTGACCCTTTGAAGTATGACCTTCTGTTCGAGCGTTTCCTCAATCCTGACCGTATTTCTCTCCCTGATATTGATACCGATTTCGATGATGACGGGCGAGGCAGAGTGCTGCAATGGGTGATGGATAAATATGGACATGAGAACTGTGCTCATATCATCACTTACGGATCAATGGCGGCAAAGAACTCCATCAAGGATGTGGCACGAGTACAAGACATTCCTCTGCCGGTTGTGAACGGATGGTGTAAAGCCATGCCTGACCGCTTGCCCGATGGAATGAAACCGAAGCTTAAGAATTATCTGCAATGCACTCCAGAGCTGAAACAAGCCTCAACATCTTTAGTAGAAAAAGAACGAGACACCATAAAATTCGCAACGAAGCTTGAAGGAACAGTAAGAAACACGGGCATTCACGCATGCGGTTTCATCATTTGCCGCGACCCTATCTCTGACCATGTCCCTGTTTCAACTGCAGATGACCCGGACTTCCCTAACATAAAAACTGCTGTAACTCAGTATGATGGACATGTTATAGAATCTACAGGTCTCATCAAGATGGACTTCCTCGGACTTAAAACTCTTTCGGAAATGAAAGAATGCGTCAAGCTGGTGAAGCAGACACTAGGAGAGGATGTGGATCTTGACCACATTCCTATAGATGACGAACTGACATATAAACTTTATCAAGAAGGCAAAACTATAGGAACATTCCAGTTTGAGTCGGCCGGCATGCAGAAGTACCTCAAAGAACTTCACCCAACTGTGTTTGAGGACCTTATAGCCATGAACGCCCTGTATCGACCAGGGCCTATGGACTACATTCCTTCGTTCATTGCACGCAAAAACGGCAGAGAGGAGATTTCATACGATATCGACTGTATGGAAAAATACCTCAAGGACACATGCGGCATCACTGTCTATCAGGAGCAAGTCATGCTGCTCTCACGACAACTTGCAGACTTCACCCGTGGACAATCTGATGCATTACGCAAGGCGATGGGTAAGAAGAAGAAGGACATTGTAGATCAAATGAAACCAATGTTCATCGAAGGCGGAATGAAAAACGGCCACGATCCAAAGATTCTCGAGAAGATATGGGCAGACTGGGAGAAATTTGCATCGTATGCGTTCAACAAGTCGCACGCTGCTTGCTACTCGTGGGTGGCATACCAGACAGCATACCTCAAGGCGCACTATCCAGCACAGTTCCTTGCAGCTCTCATGACTCGAAGAAAGTCCGACATCAAGGAGATAACAAAACTGATGGACGAGTGCAAGACTATGGACATAGACACGCTGGGACCTGACTTGAATGAATCGTTCACCGACTTCAGCGTCAACAAGAAAGGCGAAGTGCGTTTTGGACTTGGTGGCATCAAAGGTGTGGGAGAAAATGGCGTACAAGCCATTGTAGAGGAAAGAGAGAAGAATGGCCCATACAAATCCATATTTGATTTCGTGGAGCGAGTGAACCTTTCTGCATGTAACCGAAAGAGCATTGAAAACCTTATTCTTGCCGGTGCATTTGACAGCTTCGGAGTGAAGAGAGAGATGTTCTTCGTGCCAACTAATGCTAAAGGCGAGACTTTCCTCGACCAATTCATACGATACGGACAAAAGTTCCAAATCGACAAGCAAAATGCGAAAAGATCATTGTTTGGCGACGATTTCATCGAGGTTTCTCACCCATTAGAGCCGAAAGGTTTTACGGAATGGAGTGCAATAGAAAGGCTGAACAAAGAGCGCGAATTGGTAGGCATATACCTTTCTGCCCACCCTTTGGATGAGTATGCAGTAGTATTGGAACATGTATGCAACACTAAGTTTATTCAGCTTGAGAAGAAGGAAGAACTGAAAGACTTAGACGACATCACATTAGGCGGTATTGTGACAGGCATCCGTCTCGGCACATCAAGGAATGGCAATCCTTACGGCATTGTACGAATGGAGGACTTCAGCGGAACGGGAGAGATAGCCATATTTGGAAGAGACTGGCTCGATTTCCACAACTCATTTATAGAAGGAGTTGTTCTTTTCATACATGCAAAAATACAGCCTAAGAGACATAAAGAATATGAGTATGACTTGATTGTGAGGAGCGTGGAATTGATGTCTGATGTAAAGGATACTCTGATAGATAAAATAACCATAGACATTGCTGTTAGTGACCTCACACATGACATGGTTAATGACATTAAGGAAATTGCGACAAAAAGTCCTGGAAAGACAAGCGTATATTTCAACATTACAGGTGCTGATAATACAAAAGTGTCGCTCTTTTCAAAAAACACAAAGATTTCCGTGCATAAAGAGTTAATTAATTATATTTCCGGGCACCCAGAAATAAAATTCACTGTTAATTAAAGTATATTTGCATTCCAAAACAGATTGCTAAAAACATCACAATTATTAATTATAAAAAATCAACATTATGGTAATCAACGATTCTAATTTCGAAGAGATTAAGGCTCAAGGTAAGCCTATAGTACTCGACTTTTGGGCTACATGGTGCGGTCCATGCAAGAAGATTGGACCATACATTCAGGAACTTGCTGATCAATACGAAGGTCAAGTGATTGTTGGCAAGGTAAATATTGAAGATGAGGCTGACGACCTTGTTGCAGAATTCGGCATTCGCAATGTGCCAACAGTGCTGTTCATTAAGGATGGCGAAGTTGTTGACAAGATTGTTGGCGCTGCTGCAAAGAGTAAATTTGAGGAAAAAATTCAAGCAATGCTTTAACAATGAGTTCAATAGACAACGAAATCCTCCTTGGAGCAGAAGAAGATGCAAAGGAGGTTGCTTTCATCAAAGCCTATATCGGCTCTGAGATAGCAGATAAATATTCAGAGGTGGACTTGTACTATATCCTTGATGTATTAGGAGAGTACTTTGAGCATGATCTCAAAGGAGAGCCTGACGAAGATGGATATGTAGAGGTTGACATAGCAGAAACGGCAAAGTACATCATGAAACGAGCAAAGAAAGAAGAAATGGGTCCATACGACAAAGACGAACTTGCTCTGATCATTAATGCAGAACTTGACTATAACGAAGCAATGGAGGGTTAATTCCTCCATTGCTTTTTTCTATGCCTTTATTATTTACTTATAAACTTACTATTCTCTTTCCCTCAGCATCCTCTGCAATTGTGACTTTCACAGCATCATCAGGCAGTAATCCCTCTATGAGCTCAGGCCACTCCATAAAGCAGAGATTGCCAGAATACACATAGTCTTCGTAACCAATATCCAAGACCTCTTGTTCTCTTTTAATACGATAGAAATCAAAATGATAAATTGGCTCGCCTTCGCCAGATAAATATTCATTCACAATTGCAAATGTAGGCGAATTAATAACATCCGTCACTCCCAGCTCTTCGCAAATAGCCTTAATAAATGTGGTTTTTCCTGCTCCCATCTTTCCGTAGAAAGCAAAGACTGTTCTATCACCTATGGCAGCAACAAACTGCTTGGCTGCATCTGCAATGGCATTAATATCTTTTATTACTATTTCCATGTTTTTACTTTCTTCTTTTACTTTGCATTGTCACAATAGGAATAAGCATTTCTTCCATTGAAATACCTCCATGCTGGAAAGTATTCTTGTAATATGACACATAGTAGTTATAATTGTTTGGATATGCAAAGAAATCCTCATTCTGGGCAAACACATACGCAGTGCTGATATTTGGAGAAGGCAAGTAGGCTATCTTTGGATTCTTTAGCTCATACACCTGCTTTGGATTGTAGCTGAGATTTTTGCCCAATTTATAGCGGAGGTTTGTATTCGTATTCTTATCTCCAATCACTTTCAGCGGATTGTTTACTCTGATACTGCCATGATCTGTAGTTATGATAATCTTTGCATCTGTTTTGGCCAGCTCCTTGAATAACTCACTCACCGGAGAATTGCGGAACCAAGACGCAGTAATGCTACGATATGCTTTCTCGTCACTTGCCAATTCACGCACCATTCGGCTTTCTGTTCGAGCATGACTCAACATATCTATAAAGTTTATAACCAAGACATTGAGATCATTATTCATCAGATTCTTAAACCTATCAACAAGTTTTTCTGATTCGCTTGAGTTATTCAATTTGAAATAAGAGAATGTGTTGCGCTTACGATACCTATCCAGCAATGTTTGAATAAGTGGTTCTTCATTCAGGTTCTTACCTTCTTCTTCGTCTTCATCCACCCACAAATCAGGATACATCTGAGCTATCTGGCTAGGCATCAAACCAGAGAAGATTGCATTTCTTGCATATTGAGTTGCCGTTGGCAATATACTGAGGTAAAGCTGTTCATCGAAAACGAAATCATCTGCCAATTGCTTGGAAATCTCGCGCCACTGGTCAAAACGGAAGTTATCAAACACTACTAGAAAGACTTTCTCCCCATTTTGCATAAGAGGGAATATAACTTTCTTGAACACATCTGGCGACATCATAGGACGGTCATCAGGTGAATTCACCCAGTCTATATAGTTCTTTCGTACGAATTTTGCAAATTCATTGTTGGCCTCTGCCTTCTGACTTTTGAGCAAATCGGTCATTTCGCTGCCAGTATCAGCCAATTCCAATTCCCAATACACCAGCTTTTTATACACTTCTTTCCATTCCTCGATAGAGCAAGAGTCATTGATTTGCATGCCAATCTTAGAGAAGTTCTGCTGATAACCAGTATTTGCAACATCCGTTTCAATCTCTCGCTTATGAAGATGCTTTTTTAGCGTAAGAAATATCTGATTAGGATTTACTGGCTTTATCAAATAGTCTGCTATCTTTGAGCCAATAGCCTGGTCCATAATATTTTCCTCTTCACTCTTCGTAACCATAACCACAGGAATTGTAGGGTTTATCTCTTTAATCTGCGAAAGAGTATCAAGTCCACTGATTCCTGGCATATTTTCATCAAGGAAAATCAAATCAAAGGTGCGTTCACGACACAAGTCAAGAGCGTCCTGCCCATTTGTAGCAGTAACGACCTCATAGTCTTTTTTTTGCAGGAAGATGACATAAGCTTTGAGCAATTCAATCTCGTCATCCACCCAAAGTAGCGTTCCGTTCAATGTTGTAGCGTTTTTACTATTTGTCATTTGCAATGCTTTACACATTGCGATATTAACTTCTTTTTGTTCACTAACTTAGAAGATGAAATTATCATCATCATCTGCCCAATCCTCTTCACCGTCTCCCTCCTCTAATGGTTCCGGCAATTCTGTTGGCTCATCAAGAGAAGTCGGCTCATCCTCGCTAATGCGCAAACTGCCCACCCTATCAAAATGCTCATCATAGAAATCAAAATAATCTGCAAAACTGAGTCCTCTCATAAGTTTCTTCAGATTTTCCTCACTGATAATGAAGCATTTAATGCCTTGAAGCTTATAAGCCATCTCTTCATTATTCAACAAGCGATGCAGATAGATGTATGCTTCGTCGTAATTCAAGAATGTACGCACCTGAAGCATATCTATGCCATCACCAGACTCAATAGACAAATCAAAATTACGGACAGAGAATGCGGTAAAATTGTATCTTGCCATTTCATACAACAACTGATTTTGGTCAACAGAATCACGCTCATAGGCAATCGCAAATACAAAATCGCAGTTCTTTTCCGCATTGAATGTTGTATCGTTCATCAAAGAGTCGCCATCCTCCATCAAGCCTCGCCTGCGTTCCCAAATGCTTCCCATCTCAAACTTACCACTTGCCAGCAAACGGCCTTCTTTCAATCCCTTCACATACATTCCTGCCAATTCGCTTACAGACGACTGAGGATATTTTTCCAACAATGCCTTAAGATCGCCAAGGAAATGCTCTCTATCACCAAGCTCAAGCTTACTCATTGCCTTAAGGAACATAAATCTTGGCCTATTTGCACCGTTAGGATATTCTTTCTCTGTAAATTCGCTATGACGCAATACTGACTGATAATCACCATATTGGAATGCATCATAAGCCAGGCTATAAATAGAATCCTCTATTTGCTTGCCATATTTGCCCTTATACTCAAAGTCTGGGTCTGCAATCAATTTCCCATGCTCATTTTCTGGATAATCAGACATAAGCTTCTGTCTGTACTCCTCAGCCAAAGGGCGCATTTCCATGCGAGAATACAGCTGGAACATATTATAGTATATCTCATCTGTATGCTCAAAGTCTGGGAAATAATCCATTATTCTCTTGAAAGTTCGTTCTGCAAGAGGGAAATTCTCCATTCTGTCCTTGTATATCACAGCAGAACCATACAATCCCTCGACAAGGGCTGCATTTGAAGCATCCATCTGCTCTGGCGTGAAAGGAATATCCTTTAGATAATACTCAGGGCGATGCGGATCCTGAGCATATTCCTCTGCTTTTTGTGCTTCCTTCTCTTCCTTTGTCAGCTTTTTACCTTTATTTGCCTGATACACACTATCTTCAAAAGCGGCAATACTATCTTGCATCGCTTTTACGCTATCAGGAATTTCTTCATCATTGAAATCCGCAACCACAGTCTTATTGTTTCGTTGCCAGTCATCTGCAAGAGTTCTCTTTCCCCATTTTTTTTCAAACTCTGTCTTTCCTGCTGCCACAGCTGTTGGATTGTAGAAATACCACACCCCGCCTATTTGGTCATTCTGTCGCCTATTGTTCTGAGCATTATTTTGTGCATTTGCGCCATTACGATTACCATTATTGGCTCCTTGCTGATTAGCATTAGCAAGTTTCTCATCCTCTTTTTCTTTCTTTTTCAGCTCCTCAATCATTTTCTTGATTTTCGCCATACGAGTGACAGAATCTAGGCGAGCCATCATCTGCAAGCTGTCTTGCAACTCTACTGCAGTTGCAAAAGGAAGCAATTCGTCAAGAATCTTGCTTCTTTCATCAACTTCCTTATAATCATCGCGTTCTTTATCTAATAAGCCAATAACCTGAGAATAGCACTTTTGTGCATCAACAAACTTTTCCGTATCCCAATACAACTGTCCCAAGTGAAGAAGCACAACGCCCTTCTCCACTCCATTTCTGGTACTTTTTTCCGCCCCATCCTTATAAGCCCATATAGCACGCATAGTATCTCCCTTTGCAATATAAATATTGCCTATAGCGTAATACACTTGGTCAAGATAATCCTTATTCTTCGGATTTCTTGCCATTGCCTGCAACTTTCGAATCATTTGCTTGGACTGGCCCTTACTCATCGCCTCTGTCATTTGAATTCTTGCATTGAATTCGAGTTCGTAAGGCGGATTGCGGCGTATCACCTTCTTGAAGCATTTATACGCCTCTGGATCATGTCCAATCTTATGATACAGCTGCCCCATCAAGAACAGCATTCTCGTTCTTGGCAAAGAACGATGCTCGCCTTTCAACGCTTTTTCAATGCTAAGAATAGCATCAGCATATTGCTTTTGCCTAAGCTGAATGTCAGCCTGGACAGAGGATTTCAGGGAATTAAGATTGGAAGGAAAACTATCACGCTGGGCACGAGCAATCAAGTCCTCGGCATCATAGAACCACTCCATTTCCGCATAGCACTTTGCCTCCATCAGCCTTGCACGCGCAATCAAGTCGGGCTTAGAGAAATATAATCTCTGAATATAAGCAAAGGTAGATGCAGCTTCCATATATTCCCCCTTTCGGAACTGCGCCTCACCCATTAAAAACCAAGCCTTCCACAAAAAAGGATTATACTCCTTCTGACTCAGCCAAATCTTGTCTTTCGGTTTCTTTGGCCTGTTCTTGGTCCATTCTGGACGCTTCGTTATGCTATGCTGTTTTATGGTCTTCTGGCTTTTCTCTATTGTCCTGTCAAAATTGCTGCTTCCCAACTTAGCAGTATTCTTATTGCCAGTTTCATAAAGGGGGATGATTTCTGTGTAATTATCCTTATTTCCTTGTTCTTGGGCCATTCTTCCTTCCTTAAAAGCTTCATGGCCATTGAAATAAGTGTTATATCTTGCCTTAAACGCCTGAACACGACGAGTTAAGCCCGTGTTCTTGTTCGTCGAACACGCAGCAAACACTGCTACAACAGCAATAGATATCAATATATATAGCAGTTTTCTCATCTTCTCAATGTTTAAAACGAGTAATTGCTGCTTTTATTATGTTTGTTAGCTTTTACTCGCAAAAAGATTCACCCAACTCTCCTCTCGCCGACTATCAGGAAAACCTCATCTTTAATTCCATCAGGCAATTCTATTGCCCTCAGTTGCAAAGACCTTACCCAGCCAGCAACTTCATCCTCACGCATCGTGTACAGCACTTCACGAAATTCGTCACATTGTTCTTCCGAATAACTATCTGACGCGATTCCTCTATACTGATCAAGCTCCTCGTCATTATAGTACTCAATCTCTTTGCTCACAGCAGCTAAAAGGCTTTCCTTTTCGCAAGTCTCATGCTGACCACAACACTCCATATCTTCCACCTGCTTGATGGAAGGGAGCTCTGAAATCTCGCCTCGCTCTAATTGTTGCTTCAATTTGCGTTCGCGCAACTTCCCCGCAACAAAAGCTATCACACCTAAGAATACTATGCCTAATACAAGATAAATCATAGCTTAAAACCTATTGATTCCAAATTTTTCCAATAGTTAGGGTAAGACTTAGACACTACTTCTGGGTTATTTATCATAAAGCTGCCCAACTTCAATGCTGCTGGTGCAAAAGCCATTGCCATACGATGATCCTCGTAAGTACCTATAGCAATATCAGCGATTTCATCGGGAGAAATGACCAGCTGGACGCCATCCCACAGAAGCTCAGAATCGTTTCTATCTTCAATCACGAAACCCAATTTCGCCAACTCCACCTTCAGCGCTTCAATTCTATCAGTTTCTTTTATTTTCAAGCTTTGCAAACCTGTAAAGTGGAAAGGTACTCCAAGCATACAGCAAGTCACAACAAATGTTTGCGCAAGATCTGGCTGTTCCACAAAATCATATTCCAGGCAATCGACAATCTCACCCGATTTGCTTATACGGACATCATCGCCAACAAACTCCGTCTTCACACCAAGCTTCTTGAACAAATCTTGGCCACGGCTATCTCCCTGCAAGCTATTTGCAAACAATCCTGGCAACACCACCTCAGCATCTTCATTCTCTGCCAAGGCAACCATCTCATACCAATAGCTTGCTGCACTCCAGTCACTTTCAACCAAGTATTCTCTTTGTCCATACGGAACACCCTCAACACATATCGTATTCTCACCAACCCATCTACACTTTGCACCAAAATCTCTCATTATGCTGAGCGTCATGTCTATATATGGTTTGCTGACAATGCTATCAGTCAATGTAAGAGTCAAGCCTTTTTTCAAAGAAGGCCCAATCATTAACAATGCAGAAATATACTGTGAGCTCACATTACCAGGCAATGAGATGCATCCACCTTCTATTGCAGGATTTCCGTTTATGCTCAATGGAGGATACCCCTCCTTTTCTTCATATTCTATTTCCGCACCAAGAGTTCGCAACGCATCCACCAAAATGCCAATTGGCCTATTGCGCATTCTCTCTGTACCTGTAATACTATGCTTGCCTTCAATGACAGAAAGCAAAGCTGTAGAGAATCGCATAGCCGTACCAGCCGCGCCAATATTTACAATATCAGGACGGTTATTAAGCCACTCTATCATCACTCTCGTATCATCACAATCACTTACATTTTGTGGCAACTTATTGGTGCCGGCCAAAGCATTAATCACCAAAGCACGGTTACTAATACTTTTGGACGAAGGCAACTGAACTTTTCCATTTATTGAGTGTGGAGGCACTATATTAATCTGCATAGAATCTAATTTTTTCACAAAGTTAGTGATTTTTTCATTAGAATTGCATATATTTGTCTCAAATAAGTAGGTGTTCATAATTAATTAACCATTTGATGCAAAGACTCAGCCACACATTCTTCATTATATGCTCCTTGTTTTTCGCCTTTATTTCATGCGAAAAACTTGAATTTCCTACCGACAGCAAGGAAACTCAAGTCAATAAGCCCAATGAAGAAATAAAAAAAGACAGCACAAGTAACAGCCAAAACACCAATGCCCCGACAGAATTGAGTATTGAAGATTATGTGTACGAGCATTTAGAAAGCCAAGAGCCCTTCTCCGTAAATGACATTCTATCCATTATTCCACAATTCTTTCAGCTTATATCTCCCACCGACACCCCTGCTTCAGGCATTTCAAAAGTAAACACAATCGGCTATATTGTAGGCTATGTGAATGGCAACAACATCAACAAAACCGTATTCGGAACAGAAGGAAGCAAAGAATCCAACATAGTCATTGCAGACACCCCAAACGAGCAAGACTACACCAAATGCATTGCTGTACAGCTAAGTACAACCTCATCATACCTCAACTCCAGAAACGCCCTCAACCTCTCCGCCCATCCCGAAAACTTAGGAAAAAGAGTCATCCTGTACGGCAAGATTGAGAAATACATGGGCGCACTCGGAATGAAGAACATCCTTCAGTATGAGTTCGTAGAATAAAAGAGCCGGTTTTCACCAAGGAAAACACTTATATCACACTCACACACTCATTAAGATTATAACATATATATATACAAAAAGCTAAAACATAGCGAAACGGCAATTTACAGTTCTACACTATAAATTGCCGTTTCTTGACTTCAAAGGCTTCATCAAATCATGAGGATCTAAATAATGTTTGCCAAATGGTATTGTTGTTGCCATGATGAAATGTGCGTATAAAAAACGACCCGCACATTTGAGCATCGTTGAGAGGCTTGGCGGGAACTAACAATGCAAAGGTATAAAGATTTCACCAATCCACCAATTATTTCTGTTGAAAAATGCAGTTCCAAGATCATTTTTGGTTGTGTTTTTATTCAAAAACCTTATTTGAGTAAACATTTCAAGGTTTTATTGGTTGTTTTTCATAAAAATAGAGTATCTTTGCAATGTTCCAGCAAATCCGAAGCCCACCAGGGTATAGGAAGAGGTGGGACACTTACATTATGGAAAAGCGTTTACGCGCTTGTATCTTGACGATTAGAAATCTCGCAAGTTTCTCAAACAGATCAAGAACAATGCAACGTAGATGCTCATGGGTATGTTATATCCGTGCATTGATTGCGTCCAGCCCTTATTGGGCTCTGACGCAACTCTGCCGTATCAATATAGCATAGTAGCGTGGGCTTCGGTGTTGCTCGTTCAATCTGTTGGGCAATGCGAGAGCCTCTAATCGTGGGACGAGTAACGTGAAACTCCCACGCTTTTTGTTTTGTGAGGTTTTCTGAATTTTACATTTGTGCAGGATTGGGAGTCTTGCTGCATTATCTTTTTGTATATGGATCAAACATTATTAGTAGGTAATGGCATTAGCAAACTCTTAAATCAAGAGAAATTGGATTGGAAAGCGGTACTAAAAAGCACCTTGAAAGCTGACCAACAACTACTGGGTGAAATCGCTTCAGGCTCAAGCATAATACCTTATACGCACTTATATGAAGATATTATGCTCAATGAAAAATTTGGGCATCATCCAAATACTGACAAAATCGATCTAACTGAGCTAAAAAAACATATAAAGAGTTATCTTGAAGATGTGCTATCACAACCTATAAGTTCAGGGTTCAACAATGTAGCCAATCAACTTCTTGAAATAAATTGGAACAACATATTGACCACCAATTACGAATACACATTAGCAAGAGTGTTGACGGAGAAGAATTATATTTATAAAAAAACACGACAACAAAGCGTATACAGCACAAGACGAAAGCACCATTATGAAAACACAAATGGGAAAGAATTGGATTTGTGGTACATACATGGTGAATTGGATTATGTGAAAAGCATTATGCTTGGGTATGATCATTATTGCGGAAGCCTGTCCAAAGTCTCGGATTACATAAAAAATGGGAAACTAAGCGATAACCTCAATGATGATTCTACTGTTTCGCTTAAAGAAGATAAAGGTATCCATCATATTTTGAAGAAACTGTTTCTGTATGGCAATCATGATACTGTTGAATATAGTACTTGGATGGACACATTTTTCTTTAGTGATGTGCACATTATTGGATTAGGCTTAGACTTTCAAGAGATCGATTTATGGTGGATGTTGAACAAACGTCATCGTTATATAAAAACCATGTATGCACTTGCTCCAAAATACCGTGATTTAAGAATTAATAATCAGATATTCTATTATGGTAAGACAAGTAAAGAGATAAAGGCAGTATTAGAGGCGTATGGGGTTGACACTACAAACACAGATGACTCTTCATCAAAAATAGATAATTGGTCTGTTTTTTACAGTGAAAACATTGCTAAAATAAAAGAAAACATAAACAATCGCAAACAAATGTAGACTTATGAAACAAAAACTTTTTTTTATTCTACTCCTTGCGTCAATGATGCTTGGGTATCCTGCTTTTGCCGATGAAATAATCATTGGCAGTCAAACAAATAGTACCTATTTTATGCCCTATAATAGCAGGTATCAATATTCTACAACGCAGTCCATCTACAGTCTGAACAAATCTGGGAAAATCACATCTATAGCATATAGTGTTTATCAAGCTATAACTCTAAATACAGACGAGTTAAAGATTTATATGGGAACTACGGAAAAAACTAAATTTTCCAATTCTGATGATAATTCTTTACCTACAAATCTAATGCTAGTTTATACAGGCACTCCTATTCTGGGTGTTCAAACAGGATGGGAAACTATACAATTGGATGTTCCATACGAATATGACAGCAATGAAAATTTAATGGTTGTAGTTTGTCGAAAATCTAATAGTTCACAATCAAATCCCTACTATTATTACACAAACCAGTCCAATACTTGTAGATATCGTGGAGGAAGTGATGAAGCTTATTCTGATGTCACTAATTCTACCTTATCATATAATACTTCGTCCACTCGCCCTAATATAAAGATTGAGATTGACACCACTCCATTTGAAAGTGAGACTTTTACTTTGGATGGTATTACATACGAAACACAATTAGGTTATAAGGCTAAAGTATTAGGTATTCCAAATTCAAAAGATATTAGTATTCCTTCTACCGTCACCTATGGAGATAAGACCTTGAGGGTGACAAGTATAACTCCTGGAATTCTTGCTAACTGTACCACTGTATCATTGCCTGCGGAATATGATTTTGGTTCAAACTCTACACTAAAGAAATTGTATATTGACGAAGGCGTTACCTCGTTCCGTGGTTTCGCTTCATGTACCGCCTTAGAGGACGTATCGCTCCCGGGCAGTTTGACAAGTATTGAATACACTTTTACAAATTGTAAGTCTATTAAGACTATTGCATTTAGACATGGTCCAACAAAATTAAAAGGACTTAATGATAACACATTCAAAAACATCATGCTGGATAGTATTTTTGTGGATAGAGAGTTTGAGTATTCTTTCAACACATCTTATACCACTCCTTTTGATTATAATCCATCTCTTCGTGCAATTCGCATTGGTGATAATCTCAAAACAGTAGCTGCTGGTATGTTCTACAACTGCAATGAACTTAGAACAATTATTCTTGGCAATAGTCTTACCTCTATTGAAAAATCCGCTTTTGCCGATTGCGAAAAAGTTACAGGTACAATTGAAATTCCTGGCAGTGTGAAAAGCATAGGAGATGACGCTTTCAAATGGACTAGCCATGGGTATGGTATGCCAATTAAATATGTGCTTAACGAAGGGCTTGAGTCTATAGGCGCCAACGCTTTCTCGTATGTTGACATTCATGAAATCAACATTCCAAGCACGGTGAAAACCATTGGTGCTGATGCTTTTTCATCTACATTGTTAGAAAATATTACAATTGAAGATGCTCCTAAGTATAGTGGAACATTAAGTCTTCAGACAACCTCTTTCGGAAGTTATCTACGATATGTTGAGAGTATATACTTAGGAAGAAATATCTCGTTCCCTTCTAGTAGTTACAAAGAAGGGCCATTCCATTTAAGTAGTGAACATAAACTGAAAAGTTTAATCATAGGTGACAATGTCACTACTCTTCCTAAAAATATATTCTATGAAACACATGTCAATTCTGTAACAATAGGAAGTGGTCTAACCAGTATCTCAGAAGATGCTTTCTATGGTAGTGGATTAAGAGAGGTAATTATTAATGCCACATCAGCTCCTTACTTATTTTCTCAGGTATTCTCAAGTATTCCTGTATATGTGCCGGCGGGAAGCAAAGATTCTTATCAAGCTGCTGATTACTGGAAAAACTGTAATATTATTGACCCTAATGATGCACTCATTATCGTCAATCTGACGATGCCTGGAACCCTTGAAGGAAGATTGAGAATTCAGAAAGTCGAACCTGCAAATGTGTACAAGCTAAAAATTACGGGTGAAATGAATGATGACGATTGGGAATATATTAAGAAAATTAATATGCCAAAATTGTATTCTCTGGATCTATCAGAAGTTACCAATTCTAGCATCCCTACGCAACAGTTCCAAGCACATACCTATCTTGTTAATGTTGTATTACCGAATGGGATTACTACTATCGGCGATTATGCCTTTGAAAAAAACTACTATTTAACGGGAGATTTTGTGATGCCTACTTCTTTAATAAAAATCGGTGACTATGCGTTTTGGGGAACAAATATTGGAAATGTTTCCATATCAAGCAATGTAAGCGTTGGAAACCATGCGTTCGATAACTCCAAGTTGAAGAGTATTTCGCTAAATAAGGATGCAAGTATCGGAGAATATACTTTTTATGATTGTAGTAATTTGGAGAGTGTTACGCTGAATAAGTGTACAAGTATTGGCCAATATGCTTTTGCTGGCTGTACTAACTTGAGCGGTTCTTATCAGTTATATTCGCAGTTGACCGCTATTCCTGATTATGCTTTCAAGAATTGTTCTTCACTGGAGGGCATAGAATTGCCAAAAACATTGAAAACCATTGGCAATGGAGCTTTCCAATATTGCTCGAAGATAACTAGTTTAGAGTTCCATAATGCTATTACTTCATTTGGAAGCACAACATCCTCATTTGCTGGATGCTCTGGCATTACAACTATCAAAACACATTGGACAAAACCAATATCCACATTGGCAGCTACGTTTAGCAGCGTTAATAAGAACAAATGCACGCTCTATGTACCAAAAAGGTCAACCGATTGGTATCTTCTGACTACAGGGTGGGATGAGTTTGTGAATGTGGTAGAGTATGATGATACAGAAAAAGATGTTGCAGAGCTTAATCTTATTGACGGCGATTCTTTTGAAAATGACTATAATAAAAGAATAGGCACTCTCACATTCTCCAAGACCTTCTCTGCATCATCCGTCGGCAAATGGAATGCTTTCTATGTTCCAATGAGCATTGATGTAGAAGAATACGCAGGTGAACTTGACTTTGCTGAAATCTATTCTTTCTGTGCTACCGTTGACACAAATGGAGACGGAACTGTGGATGCTAACGATGAGAACTTCTTGTTTGTTCGTCCTGTGAAGACAGGTTGCATAGAACCTAATGTGCCTTACCTCATTCGTCCTAAGGCTGCTAAGACATACGTGATTAATTCTGCAGACAATATCCTTTACAAGTCAACAGAAGGAAAGGTTGAGTTCTCAACTACACTTGACAAGTTTACTGTGACTGGATTGAACAATGCGTTTACAGTAACAGCTGGCGATAACAACTATTATGTGTCTGCTTCTGGCGCTTTGAACATTCGTACTACTGGCAGCACTACCGTAAAGGCTAATCGTTGGATTATGCACAGAGAATCAAAGAAGTACGGTGGTGCGAACGATGGAACATCTTACGCTCGTGAATACAGAATTGTCACTATTGGCGAAGATATGGATGAGACAACTGCTATTGAAACAATCAGGATGTCAAACGCCAGCAATACAGAAAGCAACGATGTATATACTATAGATGGCAGAAGAGTAAATGCTGAGCATGGGCTTTCTAAGGGCATCTATATCAAGAATGGAAAGAAGTATTTTGTAAAATAACTTATTATTGTCTAACAACTTAATCTTATTAAAACATGAAAAAGAATTATTTAAAACCAGAAACGGATTCTGTTGAGTTGGAGTCTGAATGCCTATTGGATGGTTCTAACTACCTTCCTAATGGCGAAGACGAAGATGCTGGAGCAAAGAAGCGTATCATTGAATTTGAGGATGAATTCGGGTGGGAAGATGTAGGTATGATACGCTAATCAAGTTACTCACATCTACCATAGTATTGAGATTGCAAGAGGGATACATTCTCTCTTGCAATTTTTCTTTCTTTCATTTACTACTTCCCCACTTACCCTTTTGCTTGTAATCTATGGATAACTAATAAGTTATAAAGGGTAAGTACCCATGCCCTCACTTACCCTTTACTTAACACTCTCTTACCATCTTACTCACAATGCAGTATCTTTCCTGCATGGACAATGGATGTGTCTCTCTCATAGGATTGTCTGCTTGAATGATCTGGCACTAAAAAAGAGTCGAAGCGCTCTTCGACTCTCGTAAAAATCTTCAAAACAAAAAACTTCGGGGAGATTGCCCCCTGCATATTATTATATAGTATAACCTTCTG
>JAGHVC010000196.1 GCA_018064505.1 Candidatus Minthosoma caballi
ATTGAAGATGGTAAGCAGCTTGGTGCTGACACAAAGGCTGCTGAGGCAGTTTACGCAAACGAAAATGCAACACTCGCTGAGGTGCTTGCAGCTATTGAAAACCAGAAGAAAATTAATGAGAACAGCATTGTGGACCTCTCAGAGTTCTTCTTGACAAACCCTCACTTCAACCTCGATGCAGTAATTGAGGATGGTATCTGTACTTACGAATATGACATGTCAAAGAACAATGTTACTCACTTCGGTATGCAGCCAATCACTGGTTGGGAGTCAAAAGATGTAAGTGACAATGTTTGGAGTGGTTCTACTACTGATACAAACCCACTCAACGGTCGTGCTTGTGGTGTGTTCGCAATTGGTAGCACAGCTTTCATGGGTGGCGCAGATTTCCAAGCGCCTATGGTGATGTCTGACGGTTCTTCTGAAGGTCGTGTTCTTGGCTTCCTCACATGCTGGAGCAAGACTACTCAGTACACTCAGTCAGTTACAATCCCTGCAGGTAAATATACACTTACAATTTCTTATTACAATCAGGCTGGTACTGACAATGTTGCTAAGAACCTCATGGGCTTCATTGCAGACGATGGCACTGAGTACCTTTCTGATGTAACTTCATTCAAGATTGGCTCTTGGGAGCAGATGAAGATCATGTTCACTCTCGATGAGGCTACATCTGGTAAGTTTACTGTTGGTTATCAGGCAGCACATGCTGGTTCTGCTAAGATGCCTCACTTCTACATCGACGGTATCTCTCTCAACTATGTAGGCGAACTTGACTTTGATCCATCTCTTATGGCTCTTCAGGCAGCAGTTTCTTCTGCTTCAAAGGTTCTTGATGAGAACTTCTATGAGGATTATAAGGAAGATCTTCGCAATGCAATTGAGGCTGGTGCAAACCTCGTAAGCTCACAGAGCAGCGACAAGGATGCTAACAAGGCTGCTGCTGACGAAATCAATCAGGCTCTTGCAGTAGCTAATGAGAACATCGCAGCTTACGCTAAGCTTCAGTCATTCAACGAAAACGAGCTTGATGCAGCTCTTGCTAAGTATGAGGACGACAAGCTTATGGCTGACCTCTATGCTAACCTCTAGACTCTTTCTGATGAGGTGAAAATGGAAGCACTTCAGGACTACGCATGGGATACTGAGAAGATCAACTCTACTATCGCTTCTCTCGACACAATGATTAAGGAAGCAGTTCAGAAGGTATGGGATGATACAGTAGAGTCTGGCAAGGCACTTGAAAGCAACCTTGACATCACTCAGCTTCTCGAAGGTCTTACATTTGAAAGCGCAAACGGATGGACAAGCACAAACGGCAATGTTTCTGTAGAGCATGGTTGTGGCGAAATTTATGACAAGAGCCCATTCGTTGTAACTCGCACACTCACTGACATGCCAGCTGGTACTTATACTATTACTACTCGCGCATTCTATCGTACATCTAACAATGTTGACAACTACGCAGAGTATGAGTCAGACAAGGAGCCTAAGGCATTTATCTGGGCAGGTCACAACAAGACTGGCATCACTAATGTAGCAGAGCTCGCTGTTGAAGCAGAAGAAGCTCCAGCAAACTACTCTGATGCAGGTGGCGTATTCGTTCCAAACAACCGTACTATTGGTCAGCAGATTTTCGAGGACGATTCATATGCAGAAGTTGTTGAGAAGTCAGTTTCTACTGTTCTCACAGAGGCAGGTGACCTCAACTTCGGTGTTATGGCTGACGAACTCGCTCCAACAAGCTGGGTAGTATGGTACTCATTCCAGGTTGCTTACAACGCTGTTGACGAGTCTGTATTGACTTCAGAACTCGAGGCTCTCATTGCAGAGGCAGAAGCTAAGCAGGAAGCTGTAGAAAGCGAGACAGGTATCAATCAGGCTCTCAAGAATCTTGAGGATGCTTGTTCTAAGGGCACCGCAGCTCTCAGTGGCAGCAAGGACGACAAGGTTGCTGCAATGACTGCTCTCACAGAAGCAATCGCATACGCAGACAAGGGCTTCGAACTTGTTAACAAGCTCAACTCGGTTGCTGAGCAGTTCAGCGCTCTCTACGACAATTCTGACTTTGAGTCAACTGACACAGAGTTCTCTGGTGTTCTTGACGAAATTAATGCTGGTGGCTTTGAGAATAACGAGAAGGTTGAGAGCCTCATCGCAGCTCTCCCAGTAGCATGGGCTAAGTATGCAATCGCTCAGAAGGGCTTCGAAACTGCTACAGCAGAAGAGCCACTTGACATCACAGCAGCTATCGTAAATGCAGACTTCGAATGGGGTAATGCAGAATACTGGGTATGCACTCCTGTTGATCCAGAAGCACCAATCGGTCAGAACCAGGGCTTCCAGGGTAAGGCAGAAGGCTACACTAACCCAGAGGACGGCACTCAGGTGCTCAACTTCTTTGAGGTATGGCGCAATGGTGCTGTTCTCAACGACGGTATTGCAGGTCAGCAGATTGCTGCAGCTCTCCCAGCAGGTTTCTACACTCTCGAGGCAGACGCATACGCAGTTAACCAGACAGAAGTTCCAGAAGAGGGCGTACAGGGTGCTTACCTCGCAGCTAAGAACGCTGTTGGCACTTACACTACAAGCATCGGCGTAGATACTAAAGAAGCTGCTCCTACACACTTCTCTGTTGACTTTGAGTCAGACGGCAAGAGCCTCACTACAATTGGTCTCCTTATCAAAGGCACTAATGCTAACTGGGCAGCTGTTGACAACTTCACATTGAAGTACATCGGCACAGAGGCTCCTGTAGGCATCTTAAGCGATGTAATCGATTTCGTTAAGTCACACATCGTTGCTATCTACTCAGTTGACGGCAAGAAGCTTTCTAAGCTCCAGAAGGGCATCAACATCATCAAGATGTCTGATGGTCAGACTCAGAAGCTCATGGTTAAGTAATTCACTTACTTGCTTATAACATCTCAAGGGCGTGCCATTCACTTGGCGCGCCCTTTTTCGGTACTTAAACAATGCATTGACAACCTATTTATTCTCGCTGTGTGACTACTCTTATTCACAGGGCATGAATAAACTTATTCGCACGGCTTGACTAATGGTATTCACAGGAAGCGAATAACTGCATTCAGTGAAGGCGAATAATGTGAATGGATGAAGGGTGTTTTTATTTAGTCTAATTTTCAACATAGGCATGTCAACTGTAAAGAAATTAAAAACACTCATCACTCGTCACAGATGCATGTTAGTCAACTGAAAATCCGTGCATTATAGGCGTGATGAGTGTGTGATGAGTGGTGATGAGTCAAAAAATACTCGTCACACATCTAACACTCTAATATTCATGAGTTTAAGCTGTGCTTGTGATGAGTGACGAGTGTTTCAATAATTTCTACTTTATAAAGAGGCATGGAAGTTTGAGATCCAACCGCGCAGATTGAAAAAAAGCAGCCATCCGAGGTGGAAGGCTGCTTTGATGTTTATGAAGAGATATGTAATACGACTTATGAGAGTCCTTCAATCTGACCATCAACGATGTTGATACGCTCTGCCTGTGGACTCTTGCTGAGGCCTGGCATGCGCATGATGTCGCCAGCAATGGCTACAATCATTTCTGCTCCTGCGTTGATGACGAGGTCGCGGATATTGATGTTGAAGCCCTCTGGGCAACCATAGAGTTTCTGGTCTGCAGAGAATGAGTACTGTGTCTTGGCAATGCAGACAGGGTAGTTTTCAATGCCGAGCTTCTTGATGCGGAGAAGCATGCGCTCAGCAGCCTTGCCGTAAGTGACAGAACCAGCTCCGTAGATGTTGAGACATACTTTCTCGATCTTTGTCTTGATGTCGTCACTATCTTCGTATGCGAGCTTAAGTGGCTTAGAAGGGTTGTTCTCGATTGTGTCGATGACTACCTGTGCAAGCTCTGTAGCTCCGTCGCCGCCTTCACAGTATGCATTATTGATGGCAAAGCCTACACCAGCATTCTCACAGTGCTTGCGCATGATGTCGAGCTCATAGTCGGTGTCGCTTGCGTAGCGGTTGAAGCTGACAACTACGCTCTGTCCGTACTTCTTGAGATTCTCGATGTGGCGGTCAAGGTTCTTGAGGCCCTTGATGAGTCCTTCTGCATCTGGCTCCTTGATTTTCTCTACTGGCACGCCTCCGTGCATCTTGAGACCTTGAGTAGTTGCCACGATAACAGTGAGCTTTGGCTGAAGGCCCGACTTGCGGCACTTGATGTCGTAGAACTTCTCTGCTCCAAGGTCAGCGCCAAAACCTGCTTCTGTTACAACATAGTCAGAGAATGTCATGGCCATCTTTGTTGCGAGGATTGTGTTGCATCCGTGAGCGATATTTGCGAATGGGCCGCCATGCACAAAAGCAGGTGTCTGTTCTGTTGTCTGAACGAGGTTAGGATGGATTGCGTCGAGGAGTAGAACAGTGATTGCTCCGCCTACACCCATGTCCTTCACGCGGAAAGGCTCATCATCTATAGTGATGCCAAGAATGATGTTGTCAATGCGACGGCGAAGATCGTCAATGTCTTTAGAAAGGCAAAGAATTGCCATGATTTCTGATGCAGGAGTGATGTCGAAACCACTTGTGCCGGTGACGCCGTCAGTCTTAGCTCCGAGGCCAGTGACAATGTTGCGAAGGTTACGGTCGTTAATGTCGATGACACGCTTCCAGAGCACTTCCTTGAGGGCAAAGCCTTCGTCGCGATGCTGATAGATATAGTTGTCGAGCAATGCAGAAATCATGTTATGTGCCGAAGTGATGGCATGGAAGTCGCCAGTGAAGTGGAGGTTGATTTTCTCCATAGGGAGCACTTGGGCATAGCCGCCACCTGCAGCTCCACCTTTCACACCGAAGCATGGGCCAAGAGATGGCTCACGGAGTGCGCACACCGCTTTCTTGCCGAGCTTGTTGAGGCCGAGAGCAAGTCCGATGCTGACAGTTGTCTTTCCAATGCCAGCCTTTGTTGGAGTAATGGCAGTGACAAGGATGAGGTTGCTCTTATCAACTTTCTCTTGGTCGATAAGTCGCTCTGGCACCTTGGCAATGTAGCGTCCATAGTATTCTAACTCGTTTAATGGAATGCCGATATAATTCGCGATATACTCAATATTCTTGAGCTCACACTCGCGAGCAATTTCAATGTCGGTTTTCATTTTTTATAATAATAGGTTTAAGTGATTAATAGATGGTTGCAAAGGTAATGAAAAAAAGAAAAAGCAGACGAATGTTCGCCTGCTTTTTTCTGTTGCTATTGTGGAAAATGCATTTATTTGAGCACTTTCTTTGATGTTTTTGTCTTTTTGCCAGTAATGTTGAGGATGTAAATGCCCTTAGTAGCTGATACAGACTTGCGGAAAGTTGACTCAGCCTCAGACATTGGGCAGTAGTATGTGCAAACAAGCGAACCGTTTGTTGACACAGCTTCAACCTTGACTTCCTCGTCTGCTGCAATGATGTTTTCTACGCCATCTGTGATGCTGACGCTTGCCACCTTGATGATGCCGTTGGCAATGTCGCTTGTATCCCAAGTGATGTTGTAGATTTCTGTTTCATCCTTGCTGATGAGTGTTTCTGGCAACTCAAACATAGGTGTGCCAGCAAAGCTTTTGACTCCTGTCCAGAGGCGAAGTTCATCACCCTGCTGAGGAACATAGCTGTCTGAAAGGAATATAGAGATTGTTCCGTTGAGAGTGAGCTTGTTGATGTTCTTGATGCTTGCTCCGCTTGCCTTGCTTTCGTCTGTAGAAGCGATGCGGAGGCCAAGCACGAGGCGTGAATCAGCTCCGAATGTTACATTCTGTCCGTTGAAGTCCATTTCGCCTGATGCTGCAGATGAACTGATGCCCACCTGTAGTTCGCCGTTGATGGTGAATGCTGAGTTGGTGAGAGGAGTGCCAGACTTTGTCACGCCTGTGAGTGCTGCTCCCTTAGCAATTGTGAGTGAGCCTGTGCCAAGCTTTGCGCCAGAGTTGAGGTGAATCTTGCCTGCATTCACTGATACTGCACCTGATGTCTCCCATGCTCCAGTAACAGTCATCTTGCCAGTGCCTACCTTTGTGAACTTATCTGCGCCAATGACTTTGCCTTCGAACTTGAAGTCTGATGCATTTCCTACTGTCCAAGTGTTAGTGCCGCTTGCACCGTTGTTGCTGAATGTGCAGAATCCACCGAGATTACCCTTGCCTGTCACAGCTCCAACCTTGAGAGTCTTGCCAGAGTTCTGAGCAATGATGCCTGCAGGGATGTTGAGAGTCCACTTGTCGCTGCCGTTACTTGTGTCTAAAGTGAAGCGCCCGTCGGCTGTGTATGTTGCGCCAGCTGTGAGAGTGCCTTCAAATGCAGAGAGGTTGAACTGGAGTGGTGTGCGTGTTGCGTAGTAATTGCTTCCCTTTTCTGTTGCGCAGAGAACTGTTACTTCGCCTTCGCCAGTGAGCTTATTAGAATATGTGCAACGGTTGCCTGTTGTCCAAGTGCCTTTTTTCTTAGCAGGGATGTTGATTTCGTTGTTTGTGCCAACATTGTCAACAAGTGATCCTCCTTGTAATTCAACTACCTTAGCAGCGATGCCGTTGCCATTCTGCACAGTACCGCCAGCAATAATCATGCGATTGAGGTTTGCTCCAGTGGCAGAAGTCTTGAGCCATCCGCTGCCTTTCTTTGTGAGCAATGTGCCATTGAATGATTTCTGCTGAACAAAGTCGGCAGAGTTGTTGATGACACCGCCTTCGTCGCCGATGAACTTGATAGGTGAGCCATTCTTAACTGCAGCAGTTGCCTGAAGAACAGCTCCGTTCTCCATAGTAAACTTGGCAGAATTTGTTACTACAGCGCCGAGGTTGCCTGTTGCGTCAACATCGTTTGAGAGTGCTGACACGGAAACTACGCCGCCCTTGAGGAAGTTACCGCCTGTGTATGAGTGTAAGTTCTTGATAGTCAAAGTGCCTGTGCCATCTTTTGTGAGAGAGCCTTCTGTGATTGCGCCAGTACCTTGGAATGTGTAAGCCTTAGAATTTGTTACGCTGATAGCATCTACTGTGAGTGGCTCGTTGATGTTGACAGTGAATACCTTAGCATTGTCGTTGAATTCAACTTGGTCTCCCTTCACGAAGATGTCAGGAGTTGCGCTCTCATCACCAGCAAGAACGAAGTTCTCTGTGTTTGCGAAGTCCCAGATGCTGTTGACAGAACCCATCCAGCAGATCTCAGAAGCACCGCGTGTGCTGCCAAGAGAAAGAATAATCTTGCCATTCTCATGCTTGAGGCCAGTCTTGAAAGTGCTAATGCCTTCAATCTTGAGGTTTGTAACTGCGCCTTCCAAAGTCTCTGCTTCTGCTATCACATAGTCGCCAGCAACGAGGTCGGTGCCTTTGATTTCGATGACTGGCTGAATGTATTCTGGACCATACTTTGTCCAAGCAGTGCCTGTCTTCTTTTCGATGCTTATAGTGTTTGCTTTGATGCAGTCACCGCCAAGGCTTGCGCCATCGAGGTCGAGCACAACGCGAGAGCCGAAGCCGAGGCGGAGTGTGTTGTCAACAGTGATTGTACCCTTTGCGTTTTCGCCTCCAGGACGAATTACTGAGCCGTAATCAGCAGTGATGTTCTTGAACTCGCCTCCGTTCGAGTTGAGTTCTGCAAATCTGTTGAGCCAGAGGTCTGAGCTCTTCATCTTGCCGTCAAAGTTGAGTGTGCCTGCCCAGATGTTTGTCTCGCCAGTGTGAGTGAAATCTGCTTTAGGAAGATTGAGGATGCCGTCGCCCTGCTTAATGATGCGAGCCTCTCCTGCGATTGCTCCGCCAGTCACATTGCAAGTGTAGTATTCATAATTAATCTTAGCATCTTTTGCAGTATAGTTTGTGCCAGCAGTACCCTGTACCCAAGATGGTACATTGAATGTGAGGATATAAGGTTTTGCACCATTCTCAATATTGACGGTGCTATTCTTTGTCTCACAAACAATCACATGCTTGTCATTAAGTGCAGAACCGATAGTGCCGCCATCTGCCACTTCTGTGCGATCAGTCATTGTGAGTGGTGGAGGAGCGACTGTTATTTTTTCTAACTCACCAAGATAATAGCTTGCATGAGGTGGCTGGTTGTAGCCACACATCTGCCAAACCTTAGCGTTGCGATACTGATGGTCGTGCCAAAGAGTGTAGTTACGCCATTTTGTAGAAGTTGGAGTAGAGTAGATGCGGATGTTGTTGTTTGCTGTGCGCATGATAATTTCCTCGCGCCAGTCGCCAAGGATATCGCCCTGATAGCAAGGTGCGCCCTTGGTGTCATTGTTTGTCATCGAACCCTCGCAAATGTAGATAGGATCCCAGCTGCCGTATTTTGCAACAACGCCTTCGGTGTTCTTTCCGTTTCTATAGTTGAATGTTTCTTCGAGAAGGTCGCCGTCCCAGTAGATGCGGAAGTTTGTGTTGACGCCTACAGCATTCATTTCAGGAATGGCGTTGTTGTAAACAAGAGAAATCAAGCCTTCGCGAGCTGAGCATGCCTGACCGCCAGGGTAGAGGTTGCAGAAGTTACCAGCCATTGCACGGCCATCGTCATTGCCAGACTCATAGCGGTGATAAATTTTTGAAGTAGTTGCATCGCGGTAGTTGTTGCCTGGCTGATCCTCATTGCAGGCATAGATTTCCTGTCCGTGAATGTAAGGGTTGAAGTCTCCGCAGTGCTGAGCATCGCCATGGCCTAAGCCTGTAGTTGAGAGGCCCTTGCCATTGTCATCAATGACCATAGAACCATATACGATTTCGTCGCGTCCATCCCAGTCTACATCAGCTACGCCAAAGTTGTGATAGCCCTGCCACATCCAGAAGCCGCCATTGGTCTGACGCCAATCCCAGCGCTTCACAAGCTTATTTGTTGCGGGATTCACATCGTATGCGCACATCTTGATCTGAGTGTAGATGCCACGAGCTAGGAAGATGCTTGGGTGCTTTCCGTCGAGGTAAGGAGCGCCAAAGAAGAACTTGCTGGCACGGTGACCGCCATCGTTCTTTCCCCAAGCACTTTCATAACTCTCTCCAGCCTCAAGACGAGCGAGCGGGTAGTCGATGATGTCGAGCACCTTGCCTGTCTCGCCATCGCAATACACGAGAAACTCTTTACCAACACACATGAACCAGTTAGTGCCGCCACCTGTTGCTGCACGGTAGTTAGTCCATGCTCCGCCGTTCTTGCCGTTAGCACCGATAGTGTAAGTAGTGCCGTCAGCCATGTGAATAGAAGAACCTTCTTCAAGGCGCATAATGACTTCTGCCTTGCCGTCTCCGTTCCAGTCATAGCCAACGATGTTCTGTTCATTGTTCTGGAAATCACCCATGTTAGGACCGCAGTTCACCCACCAGAGGCGCTTTCCGTTCTGCTTGAAAATCTCGAAGATGGAATATTCGCCTGTCACCTTGCCGTTGATGGTTGGACCATCCTTAGGCATGCTCTGTGCCATCTCACTCTCGTTATCAAACTTCATGAGGATTTCCACCTCACCGTCACCGTCAACATCGGCGCAGCATGCATCGTTTGGTATGAGGGTGCTGGCAATGCCTTCGTGATCAAGCTTAATCTCTTTGTAGCCTGAGCTCCAAGGTGTTACCTCCTGACATTGTGCTTGCTCTTTTCCACGGACAACAGCAGCCACAGTGTATTTGTTGCTTGTTGATCCGCTTGCATCCCTGTAGTTGGATACATCAAGTGGCTCGTCTGTGATCTTTACTCCGTCGCGATAGACATTGTATTTCACATCATAGTATTCTTCGCCGTTGATTCTCCAAGAAAGGAAAACTCCAGATGTGGTTTTCTGTGCAACGAGACCACGGTCAAGCTTGTCCACTGTACGCTGAGCAAAACCTGCTGAAGCTGCAAAGACAAGAGAAAGTGTTAGTAACAGTTTTTTCATATAGGTGTAGTTAATAAGTTAATTTTCCTTATAGTTACATTAAGAGTTGCAAATTTACAGAAAAACACAAAAAGGGCAAAATAAAATGTATTATTTCGCCCTTTTTGTTGATTATTTATTTAAAATGTGGGTTATTTAACCAAAATCTTCTTGATAGACCCATCTGCAGACTTAACGATGTTGAGTCCCTTAGTAAGTGAATTCTGCTTAACACCATTGATAGAATAGATGCTTGTAGCAGCCTTTGAGCTGTTCTCAACCTTGCTGATGCAAGTGATGATGTTACTTTCTGTGCCTTTGTAGAAGAGTTGTACTTCGTCGATCATTGCCCATTGTGTGCCGCCGTTTGTGTTTTCTACTCCAATTTCGAGAACACCGTCTTCACCAACAATTGCATCGATAGTGTAAATGCGCATGTATTCGCCACCATCGTTTCTGCCAACTTCGATGTCAACCTTGTTGTCGTTAGCGTAAACCTGGAGACCCTCGTTGTCAGCATATGCGCCTAATTGAATTGTGTAAGCACCGGCAGGGAGGTTTTCAACCTTCTGATAACCACGAGCATTGCTTGTGTTCCAGAGGTTGAGGTAGTCGCCATCTCCGCTTGATGCACCTTCTTCATTTGCAAAGCCATACCAAGTGTTGTTAGAGAATGTTGCCCAACCCTCGTTTGTCCAGCCATCAACACCAATGAATGTTGGGTTGAAGATCTTAGCAGTATAGTCAACAGGGGTCTCATCGCTTGCTACTTCATCAGCAAGCTGAAGGTTGAACTCTATGTCATAGAGATCATTGAGCATCTTCTCAACATCAGCATTTGTGAGTGTAGAAGAGTCAAGGTTCTTGTAGTTATCCATGAATGTCAAGTATGCGTCTTTAGCATCCTTCTTGCATGTTTCGCTGTATTCGTTATAGATAACTTCGGCTTTCTCTACTTCAGCACTGAGCTTCTCCATGTTCCAGACATACTGCTGAGCTTCTCTCATCAGGTCTTCGAGCTCTGCTGTGACTTGAGCAAGTTCTTCTGTGCTAAGTTCATGTGCCTCAATGATAGGACCTGCTTTTTCGAGACAGAAGTCGCTTAACTTGTTTCCATAGTATTCGTTTGTCTGCTCCTGAAGGTCACCTGCATCATACATTTTATCATCAAGCTCTTCGTATGCGATAGCGTTGGCAGATACCTCTGCGAGAATATTCTCATAGTCTTTTACCACTGCGAGAATCTTCTCTTCTGTGTCAGCAGCATCCACTCTGTCAAGAACTTCATTATACTTTTTGATGAGGTCATTCTGGACAGTAGCATCACTAAGGTCTGTTGCTGTTTCTTTCAACTCCTTGAGCCAGAACTTGTAAGCATCCAGACCTGCTCCGTAATACTTGATTGTAGCATTATCCATGCAGAGCCAATTTGTGCCTGCTTCATCTTGAGCAAGACCGAATTCAAGGTAGCCAGTTGTAACATTAGTTGTGATAGTGTAGAGGCGTCCTGTTGAATCTGCAGTTATCTTTTTTGAGTTTTCATTTGCAAAGACTGTAGCGCCCTCTTTCTCTGCAAGAGCACCAAGAGTGATTACATAGATGCCATTAGGGAGTCCTTCGAAATCCTGACTTACAGAGCCCACAAGGTTGCCTCCCCAAATGTTGAGGTAGCTATCTGAGAATGCTTCTTCCTCCCAGCCAGTTTGCCATCCTGCCGACATGTTTGCATTCTCCCAAGTTGAAGCCTCAATAAGGTTTTCCCATCCTTCTGTGGTGTCAAATGTTGGGTTTTCAATCATGTGTGTGAGGTCAATTGGGTTGTCAGGAGTGACAGTTTTCTCGTAGTATTCCAACATCTTAGCGTTCAACGAATTGAATGCTTCGTCAAGCTGCTCTTTAGTGGAATTAGTGTTATTGTAAACTGCTTTTTCTGCAGACACATCCAAGCCAGCAGCTTCTGCGCTCGAAATAATGTCTCCGAGAGCTACAGCAGCGTCGTAAGTCTCTTGTTTGATGAGGAATGCAGCATAATCTTCTTGAGAAACGAATGCCCATGTGGTGTGGTATTCGCCTTCTTTAAACTCGCTGTCCACACCGCAGTATTCGTAAATCACGCCAGTGCCAGTCACTTCGCCGTTGTCCTTGTTCACATAATTAATGTCTTGGCCAACGAGATAGCCTTCCATTTCGCCTATTGCATTGTATGTAGGGTTAATGTCAGCACCGTAAATGTTGTAAGTGTTATTTCCCTTGTCAATGAAAGAGAAGAAATAGTCTGGCTGAGAGCCGCGGTCAACATAGAGACCGTCTGCGTTGATGAATAAGTCCTTCCATCCAGCTTTCACTACCGAAAGGTCTCGAATGATGTAAGTCTTTCCATCCCAGTCATTTAAGGTTTCGTCTTCGTTTTGAGACTGGTACTTCTGTACTGTGACAAGCATGCCCATGTCGCTCGTGGTTGCATGAGTGCCCCAGTCATTACCTTCTGTAAGAAATTGTTTTGATTCTGTGTTAAATACATACACAGTGTCGCCAGGAGTAAGTGGTTGAAAATTGCCAGAGTAGACAGGCTTCTCCCAACCTTCTGCAAAAACTCCGGTAGCTGCAGCTAATGCAGCAAAGAGAAGTAGAATTTTCTTCATTATAAATTAATTTTGATGGTTAATAATTATGGTATTCTCTGTTTCGTTTCCTCATTTCATTACCATTTCGAGCAAATCCTTTCCTGTCAACTTGTGGCTTATATCTGTGCCATCCAAGAGATTGTCGGCAAGGTCTCGCTTTGTTTGGTGCAGTCTGATAATCTTTTCTTCGATAGTGTTTTTGCTTACAAGATGATAAACCGTAACAGCTTGATTCTGACCAATTCTGTATGCACGGTCGGTGGCTTGTTGTTCAATGGCAGGATTCCACCATGGATCGAGATGGAACACATAATTTGCTCCTGTAAGGTTCAATCCTAATCCGCCGGCCTTCAGGCTTATAAGGAAGATTGAGCATTCTCCTTCCTGGAAAGCAATGACCATCTCTGTTCTTTTCTTCACAGGCACTGAACCGTCAATGTAGAAGTATTGCATACCGCGTTTGTCAAGTTCGGGCTTGATAAGGTCAAAGAATCCAACAAATTGACTGAAAACCAAAGCTCTATTGCCTCCCTCAATAACTCCTTGAAGTAACTCTGCAAGAGTAGTGATTTTTGAACATTCGCCCGACCACTTTGGCTCTATAAGCTGTGCACTGCATGCTGCTTGGCGCAGTCGAGTGATTTCTGCAAGCACATTCATATCAACTTCGCTGCCTCCGCCCTTAGTTGTCATGTTGTCTGCAAGCATCTTCTCCGCTCTTGTTCTAATGCTTTCATACACAGCCATTTCGTCATTAGTGAGATTCACCTCATGATAAATCTCCGTTTTCTCAGGCAATTCTTTGAGTACGGCTTGCTTTGTTCGTCTCAACATGAAAGGATGCACGATTCTGTCAAGTTGTTGCTGTTTCTCCTTGTCTTGATACCCCTCAATAGGTATAATGAATTTTTGAGAAAAATTATCATAGTTGCCAAGCATTCCAGGGTTGACGAATTGGAATAAGCTCCAAAGCTCTCCAAGGTGGTTTTGTACAGGAGTACCTGTCAGCATAACCCTGTTTGTGGCTTGAATCTTCATTGCGGCAGCACTTGTTTTTGCGCCTCTGTTCTTGATGATGTGAGCTTCATCGAGGCATGCTACATTCCAGTTTTTCTTCGTTATCTCATCTTGAATGCTAAGCAAAATACCGTATGTTGTAATCACTACATCTCCAGCTTTGGCGTTCTCAATCATTGCTCGTCTGTTTGTGGCAAAATTGAGAATCTGCGAGTTGAGGCATGGAGCAAATTTGTCCAACTCTGTTTTCCAGTTAGGCGCAACAGATGCAGGTGCAACAACGAGCGAGGGCCCTTCCTCCTTTTTCAGCAGTAAGAATGCAATTGTCTGTATAGTCTTTCCCAGACCCATGTCATCAGCTAGCAATGCGCCTGCTCCCCAACTGTTCAGTCTTGCTATCCATTGATAACCATCTACTTGATACGGTCTTAAGGTTGCATTCAGTTCCTTCGGAATTTCTGGGCTATAGCTCGAGCTCTCAAGTATTCTTTCTCGGATTTCATACAACTGCTTGTCCATCTCGAAGGTGATCTCTCCAAATAGCAAATCCTCGCTCATTAGCGCTGCTGAGAATGGGGAAATTCTTATCTTGCCTCTTTCCTTATTTGCCAATGCTTCAAGGCTCCTAAGCTGCATTTTGAGTTTCTCGCTCAAGGCAATGAATTCAAAATCATTGAGTTTGATGAATTTGCCTTTGCTTTTGCCGATAAGATCGAGCAGTTGACTGATGCTGACGACGGTGTTGTCATCTATTTTGACATCGCCCTCAATTTCAAACCATTGGCCTCTTGCTTTCAGCACTCCATTCCATGAGCTAGCTCCGCGTGTGAGAGTTCTTACTCTCATGTTCTGTCCCTCAGGCCATTCAGCAAAACACATTTCAGGTGCTCGCTGAATGAATTGAATAAGTTCAAGTACAAACTCTGGCGAGTATGTTGCATGATATTCAAAATCAACACCTTCTGATTCCCACAAACCTTTCACGACGCTTAAATTAACCTCTTCGAGCTTCATATTACGGCTTACTCTAACTCGTCCTTCCTCATTCTCGTCGATGATGATGTTGTCTCCCCAAGCAGGCTTGTATGTACGATTGCCACCTTGCAGAGGACGAACAAATACTTCCACATCATAGTTGCCATTATTGCGTGGACTTAGCTTGAATCCAATATTGCTATTGCCATCCACAATTGGCAGTGTTGAGCCACCTTCAATCAAAGAAGAGTGCACCTCCACTTTTCCTCCAATTGTGGGTAAGAATTCTCTAAGGCTTTCCTCTGCGCTGAGTGGGAAACTTCCCACGCTCAGAAGCCTTTCGTACCAACTTCTAACCTGAGCAGGTATGTTGATGACGGAGTAGTGAGTAGGGGAGTTCTCTATAATGACAGGGTTGTTTTTCAATGCGCTGAGCGACACATTCGATTTCACGACAAAGTGACCATTCTCCTTTTCAACGATTATGTATGGTGTGTCTTTATCAACCTTTACTAGTTCGAAAGGCGCATTGTTGCCAAAGTACAACCTTTTGTCGCCCACCATTTCCTCAATCACATCGCTCAGGGTAAGCGACCATTTGCCAGAGCTGTTCCTCCTTGCAAGGATTCTGTGGTCAGCTTCATTCATATATGGCAAATCGCCTTGTTTGTACTTTGACTCCGCCAACACCTTGCCATTGCCCCATGAGCCATTCTTCAGTCGTGTTTGTTCTCTCACCACAATCACATCTGTGTCCATAGATTGCCTGATGTACATAAGGCGGATGTCTTCTGTTGCTTTTTGTTCAGGAGTCTCCCCAAGAGCCTCTCTTGTAAGTTCATCAATGATGTTCTGCCACACAGCCTTGTGCGGAATGCTATTGAGTGGTTGAACATCACCAAACAGTTCGTTCAGCATCTCTTTCTCTCCATCGGGTAAAGTGATGAAAGGCAACATCTCATGCCTTAGAAGCGCAAGATTAGGGATGCATTCGTCGGCAATCATACTAGAGGAAGAATATCCGAAATAGCTGCAAAGCATGAATGCAAAGTGCTGGTAAATCACTGGGATTTCACCTTTTATGGCATTGTCATACATCTGCATGAGCTGAGAGTGATGCAGTCGCTTGTTAATCTCCAGATAGTCTTCGCCAACGATTTTCCCAGGTAAGAATCGACTATTTGATGCTGTGTTAGGTTGCAGCACAAGCAAGCGTAGCTGCTGCTTGCTTGCCTCCTGACGATAGTGGATAAGACTTAGGATGAAGTAGAAATAGATGATAGGGTTGTCGAAGCATTCCGAAGTTGATGCGACTCCTGCTTTCTGCTTCCATAGCTTGGAGAAAATGTTCAAGGCAATCTCATTGTTGCCAGCATTCATCAGTGTCAACGCCACTTGCAATTGCCCTTCAGGTACGCCTTGGAACACGCCTTCGCTCGGAGTGTTGCCTGTAGCAATATACTGATAGAGATCGAACAAGGCTAGCAGGCGATAGCGAGTAGCCTCTGTCATGCCTGGATACTGCGTTATGAGTGAAGCTATAGGTGCAGAGTCACACACTTTATCATGCTCAATCCAATAGTCAACAAGTCCTTTGCACAAAGCAATGAATGTCTCTGACGAAAGAACGGAAATCATGGAATGGCATTCTTTGTGTTCCGCTATGCTGAAAAAATACTTTGCTTGATCAGGATGTATGGCGCTTGCTGCTTTGTTCACTGCATTATCGTTTTCAACCATCTCCTTCACAGCCAAACGAACGAACTGAAATTGCTGATTTCCAGTTTGCTTGCTGGCAATGAAAGATGTAGCTAAATCCTTGCGTTTGTCATACATATACCACAACGCTGGCACTACATCATCATCATTTACCTCATATTTTGTCGAGTTCAAGTACCAATCCCTGCCATCCTCACGCATGATGCCGTGCTCAAGCAACTCTTGCAAAGCCGCCTCTCCATTAAAAGTGGTGAAGCAGTATTTTGTCAGCACATATAAGTGCTCGCTCATGCGTTTGTTTGCGCCAAGCCCGTAGCTCACATAAAAGCAAAGCAGTCTTTGGGCATCTTCGCTCAGCTTCTCATACTTGTCGAAAATTGTCATCTTTTCCCTTTCGCCTTGTTATGGTTTGGTAAATTTGGGCAAAGATAAGGAAAATATTTCAATTTCGCAAGTGGATTTGTGAAGATGTTACGATTTGAAATTTATTCATGGTAGTTAACGGGAGTTTAGGGTATCGCTCATTTTTATTTTGGAGAATTGGATACAGAAATTATGCTGAAAACTTTATGCCCTTCATGCTTGATCGCTTACACCGCATAAGCCATATCGCTTGCAAGGCATAAGCGTTCAAGCATGAAGGGCGTAAGCTTTTCGCTATGAAAAGAGCATAAAAAAAGAGCTAAGAGTTTTTGGCTCTTAGCTCTCTCGTTGGTATGCTATTAAGTTTGTTTCTGCTTTGATTATTAGCGCGTTGCGCTTTTCTATTGTGCTAACTTTGTATTTAACAAAGCGAATACAATATTGAACAAACGCTCTGCAATAACAGGCTTAGTGATATAGTCGTTTGCGCCAAGCTTCATCGCTTTCACTATATTGTCATTAGCATTCAGTGCGGAAAGGACGACAATAGGCAGCTCTTCTTTCGTGTATGTCTCGCGAATCTTCGATATCACTTGATATCCATCCATTTCTGGCATGATAAGGTCGAGCAATACGATGTGTGGGCAATCTTGTGCAATCATATCTAATGCTTGGATGCCACTATGTGCCTGTTGTGTTTTCAAGTGATGAATCCCCATCATCTTATCAATGAGCATGATGTTGAGTGGAATGTCATCCACAACTAGTATCTTGACTGAATTGTGATCAATATTTGGATTTAGGCTTGCCACTGTAGTAATGAATCTATACGACTAATTTCCTGTGAGGATACGCTCTTATATATATAAATAATGTGTATCCTATTCAGGATCTTTCACAAAATTGTTTGAATCTTCGAAGAATGCTGATGTAACCTGTCCGTAGGTATGTGTCACGCAATCTCCTGATACTGGCCATTTGCTCATGCTAGTTTGTGCACATTCAACTTGCTTGAGCCAGCTCCAAATCTGTTCGTCTGTAACATTTGGATAAACATAGCTGTGAATCTCAAATGTCAAGCCATCGTCGTAGATGCCGCGAGCATCCTTAAGAGCTTGTGCCATTTCTGCGCCGCCAATAAGAATCTCAATGCCTGCATCTGTGTGGTTGATATGAGTCTCAACTGTGTATTCCTTGCCTGCGATAGTGAACTTTGACTGTTCAACTTCCTCAATGTAGAAATAATCATGGCCATTGCGAATGTCAAAGTCGTCAGCTACTGCTTGATATTCCTTCTCGATAGGAATGAAGATACGAACATTCACTGTGTCACGCAAGTGGATAGAAGTTTTAATCTCTTTCCAGCTATTGTGCTCCTGCTGATGAACATCAAATTCTACAGAGCCCCCCTGTACTGTTGGGTCTGCTGGGTCATCAGTTGGGTCAGTAGGATCAGTAGGGTCGTCAGTAGGATCTTCTGGGTCAGTTGGATCCTCTGGAATTATTTCGCCAGCGCCTGGGATAATCTTAACTACCCAGTCGTCGTAAATGCCGTCAGCAGGAATCTCTCCGTCGCCTTTCTTTTGGCTATAGTCCAATCCGAGATAGTATTCGCCATTGAACTTGAACAATCTCCAGTTTTGAACTGTGCTGCTTGCATATTCGCTGAGAGTTTTAGCGCCATTGAAGCCGTCAGTCATGAGAGCCGCATTGCCTGTAGCTGCATTGTCGCACTTTCCTGCGTTGAAGTTGTACACATGCTGCCAGTTGCCGCTATTCTCGAGCACTTGAAGGTACTCCTGAGAGCTTGATCCGTCAATGCCGTTATGTTCTGCTCCGTTCCAATCTTTGTAAGAATACATGTGGTGAGCACCACCCACATGCTGGATGTAGTAATAAGTCCAACCTGGCCATTCTACACCTTTATCTGAATTGCTTGCAATATAAATCAAAACAGCGTTTACTTCATCTGCAGTAGGAACTGCTGGAGTTGAAGGCCACATGTTGCCATTTACATCACATCCGCGAGTAGTGATTTGCTTCTGTCCTGTGTAAATGTTAATGGTAGTTGGTTTAGTGCCATAAGTGGCAAGATTCTTCTCAAGCAGTGAAACTTCTGTGCCGAAATCGTCATCGCTTGTACATGCTACAGTCATCATGCCGATGACGCAAGCTAAAATAAAATACAACTTTTTCATTAACCTTGTTTTTTTATAGGTGCTAATAATTCTTTTTAATTCGCTCAGTTAATTGATAAAATAAAGCCAATCCTTCATTATAATCGATGCAAATTTACAAAATAAATTATAAATTCAATTCATTTTCTTTAAAAAAGAAATAAAAAATACTTTTTTTTTGCTTATGATGCCTTTTTTTTGTTTGTGAATAGTAAGAAAATTGCTAACTTTGCATTCGTGAATACGATAGTTTGCATATTATATACACTATTTGGCATTTCAAATTTTGCACAAACAGAGGTGTCGCGCTTTCCCGAAGGACCAACAGTCAACTTTGACGGGATATCTGTATTCGACTATTATTACGGTTACTTTGTGTATTGGTGGAATCTTGCTGTTGCATGGTTCAAAGATAATTCATGGCAAGTGCAATTGTCTTTTGCCTTGATTTTTCTATGCATAGTGACTATGATAATTCTTTCTGTTTTGTTCTATCGCAACATTCGTGAAGTCAATCGTTTTGAAAAAAATGTGCAATGGGTGAATGATAATCTCCGAGAGCATTTTTACAACATACTCATCTCCATAGAACAGCCTACGATGGAAGAAGTGGAGAAGGAGTGCAATATGACGGTTGAAAAGATGCGTGAGATACCGCCAAAGGTGATGGCTACGGCAATCTCATCTCTGCGAATGGAGCTGAGCGAGTTGACGGTTTTGCCCAATACACAGTTGCTATGCGACATAACAGGCGTTACTCAATATTTAGAGACAAACCTCATAGCGAAGCGTGATGTTATGGAAACCCTTCAGAATCTCGTCAATCTGCATTTGCGAGTGTCTGAAGGTTTGTTGGCTATTTATATTAACCACTATAACAGTAATTTACGCCAAATGGCGCGCATGAGTTACATGATTTGTACGGAGACGGAACCATACCGTTATCTCGAAGAGGATCTGCAAGAAAAGCAAGCATTATGGCGCCCTATGATGCTTCATAGATTGTTTGGCTGGTTGAGGGACACGGAGCGACAAATGCCTCAATTCCTTGTTTTGGCAAATGTGATGCAGGACGAGTCAACAGCATCTTTCTTGATTGAAGAAATTGCGTATTGGGGAAGCGAAGAGGAGAAGTCGCAGCTTAAGCAGTTCTTTGTGTCGAAGATGTTCAAATGCCGCGAATCAGCATTGAAAGCAGTGGCTCTTCTTGGTGATGAAAGCCAGGAGCAAGCAATTGTTGAGTCATATACCCATCAGCCAGAGTATCTTCGCCGCTCTTGCCTTCGAGCAATACATGCAATTAATTCTGGTCGCAACACAGAGTTTTTTGTGGATGCATACTATAGGACATCATCTAAAGAAACAAAAGAATGTGCTTTAACATGCTTGTACTCTTATGGTGAAGATGGCCGTTCGCGTTTTGAACAAATGCATGTGGATATGATATCCGATCAGCAAGGCCTCAACCTCCTTAATCAGATTGACTCTATGGCTCTCTTGCAGCAGATGAGAATGTTCTGATATTCCGACAATTAGAAAAAGATAAAGTAGAAAAGCAGAAAAGATATGCTTGAACTAATTAGAGATAACATATTGTACTTTTATGGCTATATAGTGTTCTTCTATTCACTATTGCTCATATCGACTTATGTCATGCTTTTGATTATGTCGTATAAGTACAGCAAGAACTATAAACGATGGACAGACGACTATATAAAGCACATGGTCGATAGTACACCGTATGTTCCTGGTGTGTCTATAGTTGCGCCTGCTTTTAACGAATCAAAGACCATCATTGATAATGTGAATTCTTTGCTGAATCTGGAGTATCCAAACTTTGAGATATGCATTGTGAATGATGGAAGTAAGGATGATACGCTTCAGAAACTGATAGATAATTTTGATCTCGTCGAGGTGTCTTTCGAATATGTGGAACGAATACACTGCGCTCCATTCCGCCATCTTTACAGGTCGACAAATTTCAAGTATCAGCGCCTTGTTGTTGTGGATAAAGTGAATGGTGGAACAAAGGCAGATGCGGTCAATGCTGGTCTTAATGTGATTACAAATCCATACTTCATCAATACCGATGTGGATTGCGTCCTCTCTCGAGATGCAATATATCACTGCGTGTTCCCTGCACTGCTTGATGATAGCGTAATTGCCGTTTCTGGTACAATGAGTATGAGTAACGGCAGTACCATAAAGGATGGTGTGTTGGTGGATGTGGCGCCTTCTTCGCAACCTATACCTCTGTTCCAGGATTTGGAATACAAGCGTTCATTCCTTGTAGGTAAGATGGGATGGAGCTACATCAATGCAATGAACAATGTGTCAGGTGGTTATGGCCTATTCAACACGGAAGTTGTTATTGCTGCAGGTGGATATGGTACTGATTCGTTTGCTGAGGACATGGATATGCTGACAAGAATGATTGCATATTGCTGCGATTTCAAACGGCCATATCGTGTCGTGCAGATTCCACACAATTGCTGTTGGACAGAGGGACCAAGTTCATTGCGCATGATTTACCGTCAGCGTGTTCGTTGGGGACGAGGCCTCATTCAGCTTATGCATCAGCATCATCGCATTCTCTTTAATCCTCGATATAAGCGCCTGGGACTCATAACATTCCCTAATACATTCTTGTTTGAGTTCCTTGCTCCAGTCATAGAGTCTGTCGGATTCTTTACTTTCTTATATCTTGCATTTACAGGAGCTGTTAATTGGAGTACATTCTTCGTAATGTTCTTCGCGATTTACAGTTTCTCGTATATGCTGTCGAGCTTCGTTGTGTTCTACGATTTCATACAAGGAAAATCATACACAAGTATTCGTAGTTATATAAAATTGTTTATAGCTGCTCTTTTCGAGCCAATCATATATCATCCGATTATTGTTTATTGTTCGCTCGTTGGGTATTACAAGTACATCACGAAGCAGAAAGCAGTATGGGTAAGTATGGAACGAAAGGGTATGAAAAAGGCAGAGTAATTAGCCTGCCATCATTGACCTTCATTGATATTGATAAAGTATAATTTACATGCATTTGAATTTATGAAGCATATATTTGCAATAATATTGTGTTTGACTGTGGCGCTTTCTGTTTGTGCTCAGAAAAGCACCCAGAATGACAATTCGGATATCCCGGAAGGCAGTACGGCATATTATGAATTGAACATTCGTGATTTGTTTAGGAGCGAGAAATGGCACGACGGTAAGATGATGCTTGATTCGGCAATTAACAAGTATCCTCAAATGTCTGCTTTTCACGAATTGATGGGCCGTTACCATATTCACGAGGCAGATTTGTCTTCAAAAAAAGGGGCAAATGCAAATAAGAGCTATGATCAGGCTCGTTATTACCTCATAAAGGCGATAAATATTGATGAGAAAAATGTAAGAGCAAGAGAGTTGATGCTTCAGGTGGAAACAGATACCAAGCATTACTCTTCTGCAATTGTATATGCTAACGAACTCCTTGAAGAGAACCCTTACAATCAAAATCTCTGGAGAAAAAAGATAGACCTTTATCGTAAGCTTGGAAATAACGCAGAGGCTGACCGTTTGCTGGAACGCTTGGCAACAATATATCCAAGTGATGAACAGGTGATGAATGATGTTGCATATCGTTTGCAGGAAAAGGCTAACAATCAGCATAAAAATAATGATAGGGTAGGCCAAGAGGAATCTCTTCGACAGCTTATTAAACTTCAGCCAAATGAAGGAGAGAATTATATTTTGCTGGCAAATCTTTTGTATTCTACAGGTCGTATTCGTGAAGCAGCAGACATCGCAGGACAAGGTGCAGCTGTAACAGGGGGCAACTATGAATTGGTGCGTAAGCGCGTGGGTATGCTGTGCGAGATGAATAAGCATGGGGAAGCGGTGGAATATGTGAAGAGCTGTATGAAAAAAAATAAGAGCGGAGCTATGCGTAGCTTGCTCTCACAAGTTGAGGCTGATGCTGCTCGAGCATCACAGTATAATGATCCATTTCTCTCATATGCAAAAGTCTATGAGAGTCAGCATTCTCAGGAAGCTCTCACTTTTTTGCTCAATACTGCGATTCAACGCAATTATTTTGATGATGCATTATATTACATAAAGGAGATGCGCAAGCGTCAGGGTGACACTTTTGAATTGCTGTATAAGGAATATGTGGTAAATAAACGAATGGGCAATCGCCAAAGAGCCCTCAGCCTCCTTGAGCGTTTGCACATGATAAAATCAAATGACGCGGAGGTCGAGACGGAGCTTGCTGAGAACTATCTTTCCCGTGCATCTGTTTTGATGGATACTGGGCAATATACAGAAGCTCTTCAGCTGCTTGAACTCGTAAAAGGATTGCATTGTGATGCGGAGTTGTTGCGAACTGCTGCTTTGAGGAGATTCAATTGCTATCTCGCAATGAAGCAGTATGTCAAGGCCGAGAATGAGTTGGTGGCGATAAATGCCGAATTGCCACTGCCAAACTATATCCAGTTGCGTGCTATGTTGCTGAATTCCGTAGGACGCACTTCTGAGGCATTAGAACTTCTGATGAAAGAATACAATGCGTGCCCTGAACATGATGTGTTGCGCAGGCAGCAATTGGCAGCTACTTATGAGGAATATGCTGTTCCGTACATAAAGAACTTGATGTCAAGAGGTATGACATATCTTGCTGATGCACAATTGCAGAAAGCAATGGATATCTGTCCAGCAAGTTCTGATATCTTACATCTTGCTATATCGACTTCTTTAGCTCTTAACAAACGGGAAGAGCTGTTGCGTTGTGTTGTGCGTGGGCGCAAAATGTTCCCTGATGATCCTTTCTTTATCGTTAAGGATGCCCAGGTGCATGCGGCATATGGTGAATACCGAGAGGCTTTGAATATCATTCGCCCGCTTTTGGATGTGTATGTTGGTGATAGTATCGTTATTGGAGCACATTCTGAAAATAGCGAACGCCTTGCTCTTGATTGCTTGAAACAGAAACATCCATACGAGGCAATGGCTGTGGTGGATTCTGCACTTATTTATGATGCTTTTAACCACACGCTGCTTTACACTAAAGGACTTGTATATGAAAAGCTTAAGGACTACAAGAATGCTGCAGTGTATCTTGGCATGTATAAGCCAAGCTATGCGGAATTGTCTGCTCATAATAGGCATTTGGAGGATGTGCATAATAAGATTTTGAAGAACTCGCTGTCATTTGAGTATCAGCAGGCTCGGTTGGGCAGTGAGGATGCCATAACAGGAAATGCATATTTGACTTATGCACATAAGACAGAACTGAATGAGTACTCGCTGCTGATGTCTTATGCAGGACGAGATGGAACGGGTGATGATGATGCTACAGATTTGGCTAAAGGCGGCACTGGTGTGCAGGTTGGTGCTGCTTGGCAACATCAGTTCTCGCATAGGTTGGCTCTAAAGGCTATGGTAGGTTGGGCAACAAAATATTTCCCAACATGGACGGTTAGGTTGTCGGGAACATACGATTTGCCTCATGATTGGCAGTTGTCTGCTCGAGCAAGCTGGCGCAAAGTGGAAGCATATCGTGGTGTGTATGAAAAAACTATTGCCTCGGATGGCAAGGAGATTGATGCGTTTGTGGGATGGACAGAAACCAAGGAGTCGTTGTGGACTGGCGGCTTGGGACTGTCGAAAACTCTGCAGCAGTTTGTTCTGAGCGGTGGCGTGGATGGATTCAGATTCTTTGGTAAGTATTATGTGAATGGTAATGCTAAGGTGCAATTTTTCCCTTTAGAGGGTTCGCGTACTCACTTTTTTGCTTCGGGTGGCGTTGGTACTGCTCCAGAAAGTTCTTTTATTGATCGTTCCTTGCCTGTGGGATTTGATGATCTCAATACTTTTGTAGGAATGGGAGGACATATATTTTTGAATCGTAGTATCTCATTAGGATTTGATGGTACTTGGTACACGCTGCTCAATCAATCAGCAAGCCTGACGACGGGCATCATTCAAGAGAATCCTAATATCAGGAAGGATTACAAGAACTATTTCTATGCTCATGTGAATGTGGTGCTGTCATTTTAAATAGGAGGCCGGCGTATGCAAAAGATATTTATTTTCATAGCATTATTTGTACAGTCATTGTGTGTGTTGTCTGGGTGCGCTTCTTCGTCTTCGACAGAAGCATTCTCATTCCGCTCGCTATATACGCCTACAAACGCGTCAGAAGATTTCCGCAAAGAGTATGGAACTTCGCATGTGGATTACGATTGGGATTTGTGGGGGCATAATCTTAAGAAGATAGTTGGCTCAAATCCAAGGAAAGATGTATTTGCTACAGTTGCTGACACATTGTGCGAACGACAGTATTGTTTCAGTAGCGATTATTTGTATCATGTGATTGAGGAATACATCTTAGATCAGTATGGTGAAGGTACACCGTCTTATTCTGCAAGAATATGCATAATGCCACAGGATAATAAGATTGCGTGTGTATGCCCTCTTTGCCGTGCGAAAGGAAATACGGAAAATAATGCAACGCCTGCAGTGACAGATATGCTTACTCGTTTGGCAAACCGTTTTCCTCTCCATCACTTCTTCACTTCTTCATATCATTCCACGCGGCAAGCTCCATCTGTGGCATTGCCATCGAATGTTGGCGTGTTGATGAGTGCTATTGATTTACCATATAGGGTGGATTTCAAGGAAAGTGAAGGATGTAGTCGTTTCACGGAACTTGTCAAGCAATGGCAAACAGTGGCTCAAACTATATATGTTTGGGATTATGAACGAAACTATGATGATTATTTGTCTCCGTTTCCTTGCCTAATGGCAATGCAGTCGCGATTCAAGTTATATCATGAGTTAGGAATCAACGGCGTTTTCATCAATGGCTCTGGTGATGATTATTCAGCATTTGATGATATGCAGTCGGCGGTGATAGCTCAGCTATTGAAAAACCCAGACATTAGTGTAGAAGATGCTGTGTGCGCTTATTTAAGCAAGAACTACCCTCAGACAGCAGATCTGATCGCTGACTATTATCTTGGCTTGGAAAGATGCGCGATGGAAACAAACCATGTTCTCCCTCTATATGGTTCAATGCAAGAAATGGTGGAGTCTTATATTGATCCATACGAGTTCACAGTGTGGCGTGCTAATCTTGACAAGGCATCAAAAAGCACTCAGCGTCCTGAGCGCCAGCGTTTGAACTATCTTCTTACATCTTTAGCGTTCACTCAGTTGCGTATATTTGACGCAGCAAATGCTAATCCTGCAGAGTCTTACAATGCTGTTCGTCCTCTTCTCACTCCATCCCTTGAAGAAGACATGGTAGAGGTTCTGAAAGGACATAATGAACTCAATGGTATGAAATACTATTCGGAGTCTCTGGGTGACATCGACAAGTATATAAAAAAGCATTTGCGATAGAGATGCAGGCTAAGTCGAGTCTTTAGAAATGAATTAATAAACAGTCAGATAATAATGAAAAGATTTTTTTGTATCCTTTCTCTTGTTGGGTTTATATTTGCGGCAATGATGACGGCATCATGCGAGAAGCAGCTGCAGCCAACAACATTGTTGGTGAAAGATTCTGTGCGTCATTATTATCCGATTGTTATGGGAGATGAGCTTGCTATTCGATGTGAATTGACAAATGATGGCTTAGAGCCTCTCGCGATAACAGATATTCAACCTTCGAATTTCTCAATAACACTGGAATCGCCAGCTCCGGATCTTATTCCACCAGGCAAGACTGAGACAATATTCTTCACTTTTCATTCTGACAAGAATGTCGGATTCACCGAGCATGAGATTCGTTTCTTTGGGAATATCAAGCCAGAGGGATATGCTACTCTCACATTTGACACCCATATTGTACGGCCAACGCTCGAACGCTCTGATTACGAGGAACAATATTTTGATAATAAACAAAATGCTCTTGAGGAAACTGTTGATGGAACTCGTGGTCAAAAAGGCTATTGGATAGATGGCTCAGACGAAGATTCTATTTATCAAAGAAGTTACAAGAAATACTTGATAAATTGAAAAAGAGATTAGTTTAGAATACAGAACGCATAGGAACAACAAAGGCCGGGAATTTCCCGGCCTTTGTTGTTCCTAATAATTATTATATTCAGGCTTTTATTACTTGTTTGTCACACGAGTAACATAAGAACCATCGCGAGTGTCAACCTCAACCAAGTCACCCTCGTTGATGAAGAGAGGAACGCGAATTTCTACGCCAGTCTCAAGAGTTGCAGGCTTAGAAGCGTTAGTTGCAGTGTTGCCTGCGAAGCCAGGCTCTGTGTATGTAACCTCAAGAACGATCTTTACTGGAGCCTCAGCTGTGAGGATTGCACCTGTCTGATCGTCGATAGAAGCCATCACGATAGTTTCGCCTTCCTTGAGGAAGTCACCGCCAGTGATGAGATCCTTATTAATGTTAATCTGCTCGAATGTTTCCATGTTCATGAACACCATGTCCTCGCCCTCCTTGTAGAGGTACTGGAACTGCTGGTGAGAAACAGTAACATCGTCAAGCTTTGCAGAAACGATCCATGTGCGCTCGAGCACGCGGCCGTCCTCTACATTACGAAGCTTAGTCTTCATTACTGTATTGCCCTTACCTGGCTTGATGTGAAGGAAGTCGATTACTACCCAGATTTTGTTGTCGTCAAGACGAAGGCATACGCCCTTCTTAATGTCACCTGCTAAAATAGCCATATTGTTTTGTTTAGTGTTGAGAGCAATGTATTGAGATTTCTATAGGATAATAATTTATAGAAGAAATGTTCTCAATCTATGCTCTGATTATTAATAATTGTTTTCTTTCTCGTTGAAATCGAGTGCAAAATTACGGTTTTTCATTAAAATGACAAAGAAAGTTGTGATTTTTTGGTGTTTTCCTTTGCGGATTTGTGGAAAATGCCTAATTTTGCACTCTGAAATGTGAGTTGCCAACGCAACCCATGCATCTTTATGCTTAAAACCAAACAAGGAATTGAATAATAACAATATAAACAAAATAGAAAGATGAAAAGAACATTCCAGCCACACAACAGAAAGAGAATCAACAAGCACGGTTTCCGTCTTCGTATGCAGACTGCTAACGGCCGTCGCGTTCTTGCAGCTCGTCGTCGTAAGGGCCGCAAGTCTCTCACTGTATCAAGCGAGCACCACGGAAAATAATCCTTGGGCTTGACAGATGCAAAAAAGCAGAAGTTTTCTTTGAACTTCTGCTTTTTTTGTATAACTTTGCCAAAGAAATATAC
>JAGHVC010000095.1 GCA_018064505.1 Candidatus Minthosoma caballi
ACGCCAAACTCAGGTTGCCCGAACGGCTTGAACTTAGCCTTGTTGCTCAGTTTCACATTAATAGCCACAGCGTCGCTCTCCTCGTCGGCATCAATCTTGCGATGCTTGTGGTGCTTCATTATCTCCACCTGAGTGGCATACTCAGCAGGGATATTCTTCGTGGCAAGATTGTAGCGGCCGCCAAGCATATCGAGGCCTCCGATGTAGAAATTCGAGATGCCCTTACCCATGTAGCTTATAGCGCCATTGTCTGCGATTGTTATGCCTGGTAGATTTTTCAATCCGTCTTCAAGCGTCACATCGCCTTTCTTCAGGAAAGAAGCGAGGTTGTAGGTGAGAGTGTCGCCCAGCAGAGTGAGAGGCGGCGCCTTCACCTTCACCTCCTTCAGCTCGATATTCTTTTGCTCTAAGACGGCATCCTCAACAATTTTGCGCTTGTTTGTTGGCAATACAACTTCATCCTTATTGTATGCGATATGTGTGAAACTTAGCACAGCTGCCTCTTTCACCTTCGAAGCGTCGAAAGAGAGTGAGTAAGCGCCCTTGCTGTTTGATGACACAAATGCAAGCGTGTTCTTTCCAGATATGACCTTGATGATCACATCCGACAATGGCTTGTTTTGCAAATCCTTCACAGTGCCAGTCACCTCAATGGTTTGAGCCGCTGTGGTTGCACATATTATATATAACAGAGTTATTGCTATAAAATGTTTCATATTGTTGATGTTTTTTGTTTATGACTCCCTGCTACCCTCACGGGCAACAGAGAGACGGTAGGTATACCATTTTATTAACTAAACTAACCACAATAAAGTGGGATGCTTATATTATTCTGTTACAAAAGTAGCCTCTTTCCATCAATTCTTCATCAACTTTTATTTTGCAATACTTCGCAAATGAGTTTGCAAAGGTTTACATTCACTTTGCAAAACTTTGCAAAAATTGTAATTGGCTGAATAACAATGCTTACCAGAGGTTTTCTCTGGTTCGTAAAAAAGCTATTTATTTAATATCTTTGCTATTCTAAATCAAGAGGTAGGAAAGTATTTGGCGATGTATTGAATGAATGATCATCGAGGATAGTTCTTATCACTCCGTTGTCTTCCAACTGAGTCATAGAAGATATCATGTCTGATACAAATAGTAAGGGGTTGTTGACAAATGCAGGATCCACAAGCGTCTTGTTGCGATAATTGATATACTTGCTGCGCTTTATCTTCATGTCCTTTGGCGAGGAAGTATAAACAATCGGTATGGATTTCTGCTCCAATGTTTGCAACTCAAAGCAATGTATTCCTTCTGCCTCTGCTTTCACTATCAAGCCAGGACAACCATACAAGCACCAAGGCCCTGCAGTTGTTGGCACTTCCTCTGTGTACCAAACCGTCCATTCTCTGCCACGCACCTTTGCTGTCGCTTTCTGACAAAGATAGCCAGTGATGGCCAGCGTGTCATCCTCCATCTGCCAATTGATTGGCACCTTCTTCTCTGTGGTCACATAGTCGTTGATAAGCATCGTCTCGCGTATTGTCACTTCGTCTGCCGATGGGTAGCCAACATACACAGATGGGATATTGAATTTCTGCTCGTCCAACTCTTCCAAGATATCCTTTCTCGTTTGCTTCTCAGGCTTCAAGGCAGTAAGATAGCCATCACTCCAAGTTGTTTTATTGCCTACCAACACGGCAAGGCGATAATGGTCATCCACCTTTTCGCCATTCTTATCTGTTGTGTGGCAAGTGTAGCCGTAAGTCACCACCATGTTGGCTGTGTCGATACTGTCCTTTGTTTGTGCAATTACTGATAGTGTCATCAGCATGATTGCGATAAATATTGATGTTTTTTGTTCCATTTATTGATTCTTTTATTTGTTTTTAGTATAGAAAATAGCGATTTCGTTAGGTTTGTAATAACATAATTGCTATCTTTGCACCGTTCAAAATACTAAAGACATGAAGACAAGCCAATTTTGCAGCTTCTTAACTGCTAATGGTTGCTTCGTTCTTCGGCATGGTAAGAGGCACGATATTTGGACTAATCCAAAGAATAATGCAACTTACGCTATCCCAAGACACGGTAGTCAAGAATTGTCGAAGCGTATTGTGAACGAAGCAAGGGAGATTCTCGGTGTCTGAGGATTGTGAGGGCTTGCCCCTCCTCTCTTGTTCTTATGTGGAAACATTAATAACATCATGGTATGAAAATTCAGGTTACAGCTATTATCGAAAAGAATTCTGACGGCAAGTATTCTTGCAGCATTGAACAGCGACTTGGCAACTATGGCATTGCAGGCTATGGTGACACTGTTGAGGAAGCAAAGAGCGACATGTTGGAGTGTTATGACGAAATGAAAGAGATAAATGCTGAGCGTAATATAGAAACGCCCGAGCTTGATTTTCTTTACAAATACGATATTCAGTCATTCTTCAACTATTTCAATTTCTTTAATGTGTCTAAGATTGCAGAAAAGGCAGGTATCAATCCCTCGCTGTTGAGGCAATATGCTTCGGGTGTGGCTTTCGCAAGCGAGAAACAATACCAGAAACTGCGCCTTGCAATCGAAGCTATAAAGTCAGATCTACAATTGGCAGTATTTTGAACACTATAGTTCCTTTGGGAACAAGCATTTTGAACTCGGATCCCATGCGCTGCGAAGCGTGTGGGATTTATTGTGCCCATCCACATGTTGCACAGAGCATTAGGAATAATGATAAGGCTCTTCGGTTCATACTTATAGTCTTATAGATGTTAATTTGAAAAAGATTAGTTGCAGTTTCTCATCTTGTTTGGTAACTATGGCTAAATGCCGTGGACCGAAACCTATAAGATGTTTGGCTGGATACTCGGAACCATTGAATGTCAATTTCGTAATGTGCTTGAGATTGCCATTGCTGGTGTTGAGAATGTACCTGTTATTGTTTTCAATGGCGATGTACAGATATGACTTGCCGAACTGGTGGTATTCGTGTATTTTGCCGATGCTGGAGAAATCGTATTCCGCCCA